>JAFGOU010000464.1 GCA_016926315.1 Chitinispirillaceae bacterium | reverse complement strand
AGCCCGGTCCCGCCGCAGATAAACGCTTGTTTTCCCCTTTCAGCGCACGTGCGGATGATTGTTCCGGCATCGCGTGCGAAATCGAAGGCTGAATAGGAAACACCGGGATCAATCAGGTCCACGAGCCAGTGGCGGACACGCGCCATCTGTGATGCATCGGGTTTCGCCGTGCCGATGTCCATGCCCCGGTATACCTGCCGCGAATCGCACGAGATGATTTCCCAGCCATTCGCCTCTGCGATTTCGACGGCAAGAGCGGTCTTGCCGGCAGCGGTCGGACCGAGAAGTACCGGGACCCGTATGCTGTCCTGTCGATTAATGATCCACTCCTCCGGGCAATGCATCCGAATGCCTTGCAGGAACCGCGGGAAAGGGGTATTTTCTTGTTCCATGCGCCGCAGCAAAGGCGTCCGGTAACGAAAACACTCCCCGGTGTCCAGAACGAACGATGCGGTTACGGTTATTCATACTCATTTCACTTACGGTTACCTGCGCCGGCGCAGGATGGTTTCTCCATACCCGAGACATTCCGGCGAAAACGGTCGATTCGCTGCGCCTTCTGTTTGCCGGAAAGCCCCCCCCAAAAAAAATGACCGCGTCGTCAACGCTTGAACATAATATACGTTCCCGCCTCGGAGAGCTTGAAGTGCCGGAATCGACGATGACCGTCAGAGCCACCTCCGACAGCATACGGGAAGTGCGTCTGATCATTCCACAGGGCCGGCCCCTTGAATGGATCGTATGGCTTCTCTCCGGAGCGGCGGAGGGCACCTCCTTTCGGGTTACCGACTGCATCAGCTCTCCCGACGGGAGTCGCTGCACCATACGGTTTACCCCCTCTTCTCCCGGCGAAAAAATCGTGGCCCTTTCGCTGCGCCGTGCCTCCCGGTTCAGTACCGGCAGCACGAAGATGGCGATCATCATCTCGGATTTCAATTTTTCAGCCGGCCGTACGGCCATTGAGATTCTTTCGTTCCCCCATCCTCTCACCCTTGGCCTGTTCCCTTCCAGGGCACTTCCGGCCCAGACAGCCCGTCTCTCCGGTGAATACCGGAAAGAGATCATCATTCTCCTGCCCATGGAAGGGGCTGCTCCGGCACTCATCGACCGGTCCGTTCCTCGGCTTATGGTGCACTTCACCGAAGAGAGGGTCAGGTCCATGCTGAGCGATGCCGCGGCGGCAGTGCCGTCCTTCTCCGGGTTTTCGAATATCGGCGGCGCACGGGTACTTTCAGATTCACGAATTACCGGCATCATCTTCTCGGAAATCAAAAAAAAACGGGGATATTTTATCGAACGTCCGGTGGCGATACAATCCCTTGTTGCACCGCAGGCCCGCCGATACGGCGTCCCTGTTGCAACCGTCGATTTCGTCATCGATTCCTCTTTGCCGAAAAATGCACAGAGGGATGCACTGCTCCATTACGGCAACGAAGCGCGTAAGCGGGGTGCCGGCGTCCTCCTGTGTGCGTCTTCAGGAAAGACGTTGCGGGCGATCGAGTCGGCCCTGCCCGGGCTGACTCGAAACGGTGTGGCGCTTTCCTACGTTTCGGAGCTGTTCTCAAGCGGCGAAAACAACAAAAAACAATAGCGCACCTGACGCCCGTTTTTTTACTTTTCCCTATGGTTTTTACGGCGGAGCGTCATTATCAGCAAAGGAGATAATATGGCAACCCTCGGTTTGAATATCGACCATATCGCGACACTCAGGCAGGCGCGGGGCGGAACCGAACCCGATCCGGTGCACGCGGCTATCCTTGCCGAACTGGCAGGAGCGCATGGCATTACCGTCCATCTGCGCGAAGACCGGCGTCATATTCAGGATCGCGATGTACAACTTCTGCGGCAACTGATGACCACCCACCTCAATCTTGAAATGGCCTGCACACCGGAGATGGTCAAATTGGCCATCGATTTACAGCCGTTCATGGTGACGCTGGTACCGGAAAAACGTGAGGAAAAAACCACGGAGGGCGGATTGTCGGTACGGCAGCATGAAAAAGAGTTCGCCCAGGCGGTTGAAACGCTCCGCAGCAACAACATTCTTGTCAGCATGTTCATTGCGCCGGATTTCAACCAGATCAAATCGTCAAAAAGGGTTAATGCCTCACATGTGGAACTGCATACCGGTTATTATGCAAATGCCGTGACCGAAAGCGTACGCGTCGAAGAACTGGACAAGCTGACGTTGATGTCGGAAGCGGCTGACAAGTTCGGCCTTCGTGTCAATGCGGGCCACGGGTTAAGCTACCGGAACGTACAACCGGTGGCGGCGATACCAAGCATCGAAGAGCTGAACATCGGCCATGCCATTATCTCGCGCGCATCGCTCTGCGGCATTCAGGCGGCGGTCAAAGACATGCTGGCGCTTCTTGTTTGAGGGACCGCCATCGGACCGAAGGATACCGTTGGTTTCGCTTTTATTGGTCCCTTGTGCTTGTATGAATTATTTTAAGCAGGGTTTTACCGGAATTTCATTTAGTTCTCCGGTATCCCTCATTTGAATATCCACTTAAGCGGACGTATTTTCGTCTATCTAAAGGAGTCGGAGCATGCAACGGCATAAATCAGCAGAAAAAGCGGCGCGTAAAAGCAAAAAGGCAAATACCATAAACCGTGCGCTCAGTTCCCGGATAAAAACCGCCGTGAAAAACGTATTACTTTCAAAGGACAAGACTACCGGACAGGAAGAACTCAAAAAAACCTATTCCATCATCGATAAAAGTGTCAAGGTCGGATTGCTGCATTCCAACAACGCGGCAAACAAAAAGTCAAAATTGAGCAGGCACGTCAACGCGCTTTCACAATAGCACGAAGCAGGCGGCAGGAAACTCCCTGTTCTCTGCCTCGAGCGGTATCGGGAACAATCGTATCGAAAAGGAGGAAGACATATCCTCATGCGTATGGAGAGAGGAGGTTTGCGTTCCTTGCTGCGATTGGCTTTCGTGCTGCTTCTTTTATCGTTTCCCATAACGTCGTATTCGGCATACCAGGTCATTGCCCCATTCTGGGTCTCAAAAATCGACAGCGCGCTCTATCTGAGAGACGCCTACTACAAATCGGTACTCCCGGACACCTCCAATTTCTCTCTCGTTCTGCTTAACGATATTCAAAGGCAGATGGTCTGCGACAGGATCACCGTAAAAAAAGACACGCTTTCTCCCTGGTACCATTTTCTGGCTGGAATCATCGAATGCGATCGCAGCAAACCAGCCTCTTCGATGCATTTCTCGGCCTCTCTTGCGCTGGCGAAACAGGATCCCGGCACCACCTGGGCATTGTTCGTCGAGTTCACCCGTAATCGTCAGAATGTCTGGGCCGAACGATGCCTTATGCACCTGGAAAAACTTTTTCTTGCATCCGGCGCCTCTTCGGCGCCGGCAATCGCCCAGCAACTACTATTCTACGCACAGCAGAACGAAAAGGCCAAGGATCTCACCTCGGCTTTTTCCTATTACGCCTGGGCGGAAAGGTTCGACCCTTTACAGGTCTGGTCCGGGGTGCATCGCCTGCGAAACTGCATTCCGTCGCACCCTCGGCTCTTTTTCACCACGCTTTCCAATCTGGCAGACAAATGCGCCGGGTCATGGCAGTTGCAGCTCAGGCTGATATCGCATACCTTTGATTGGGTGTGGATCTTCTGTCTCACTTTCGTCATTTCTGTTTTTATCGGCCTGGGAGCGCGCCTTCTTCCCTCTGCGGTTCATCCCGTTGTCGACCGACTTCCCGATACGGTCCCTTCCCCGCTTAAAACCGTGCTTCCCATTGTGGTGCTGCTTTCATTCGTGTCATTCGGGCTCCTTCCCTTTCTGTGGCTGGTTGCTTTTCTCATCTGGCAGTTTGCCGACAAAAAAGAAAAAATTCTCGCCGGGGCGGCCATCCTCATGCTGACCGTCTCTCCCCTCGCCATCCGCTTCCAGCATATGCTTTTTCAGGCACGTTCTCCGCAGAGTTCGCTGATGATCTTCACGCGTGCGTTGCAGGAAGGCTACCAGGGCGACCTCCATCAGTCCGCTCTTAAAAAAGTGATCGTCGATCCTGCCGATGCACTCGCCTATCTTTCCTCGTCGCTGTTTTCCCTCAAGCAGAAAGACACCGCCGCCTCTCGCGTCACCATTCAGAAGGCGGTTGACCTGCGGAATAACGACCGCGTGTTCCTGACGTTCGCCGGCAATAACGCCTATCAATCCGGAGATTACACGACCGCGGTAAGGTATTACCAGCAGGTGCTGACCAAGTATCCGGACGACATGACCGCCCGTTTCAATCTGGCACAGTGCTATGCCAGGAATGCCGACACGACCATTGACCTCGATTTCATGAAGATGCTCTCACCAGGAAAACAGACAAGAATTAATGACTTCATCAACGAAAATACGGTCTATTTCTTAAACAGCTGGCCCGTATGCCGGCAGGTCATGAACCCGGATTTCAGCGGCAGAGAGTTCTGGCTTTCAATTTTCCCGGCATACGGCGGTTCCTGGAACACGGCGAAGGTACTCTGGGGTCCGGCATTTTTCGGCCTTCCGCTTCTTCCATCGTTGATGGTGTTCATATTCCTGTTTTTCTTGCTCGTGGTGTGGGGACTGACACCCGCCGCTCATGCGGGTGCGGCCTCGACCGGCACCTGCCGTCTGTGCAAGCGGACGATCTGCCGGCAATGCGGAAAAAAGGAATTATGTCCGGCATGCGCCCAGAAAACGCAGTATATCCGGAATGTTAAATCGCTTGCCGCCATCCAGTCAACCATCATGCACCGCCAGCGCCGTATCAGGGGTCTTTTCGGTCACCTGCTCGATGTCGCGCTGCCGGGAAGCGGCATGTTGTTCGCAAATACTCACCGGCTGATGGCGATCGTTCCCCTGCTCGTGCTTACTTCAACCGGGTATGCTACCTTCGCCTGTCTTTCAGGTGCGCACCTTGCTTATCCCCACTGGGCGGCGTATGGAATCATGGAAAAACTTCCGTTTGCTGTTTTCGTATATAACGGCATTTTTCTGATCCGGACGATCGTTTTTTTATTTCGTAAAAAGGAGCCGATACTCGCATGAATCCGCTCTGTCCGATCATGAAGGGAGTAACCGGTGGTCCTTAAGGGTTCTCTTCGCGAATTTATTCTGGCCGACATTTTCAATCTGCTGGCCCAACAGAAAATCACGGGGAAACTCATCCTTTCCACCGGCGATGAAGAGGGTATCCTCGCCTTTAAAGAGGGTCTTGTTGCCGGCGCGGTGAAAGGCGACGAACAGATTCGCCGTAAATTGTTCAATGTGCTGGTTACGGTCTGCAACTATCCCGGAGATGAGATCAGGGGCCTTTTTCAATCGTTCGAGAACAACATGGACGGCTTGTTTAACGAAATCCTCCACCAGAACCTGCTCAGCAAGGAAGTGCTGGAATCGTTCGCCGTTTCCGTCGTTGAAGACATTGCCTGCGGCTTTTTTCTCTGGACAAAGGGCACTTATTACTTTTCATCGGTCCCCTACGTCGACGACATAGCTCCTTCGTGTGTATCGATATCGGTTGAAAACATGGCGATGGAGGCAATGCGGCGTGTTGACGAGTGGAACCGCATGAAAAAAAGCATCACCAATGAAGTCGTGTTCGTGACCAGCGAACGGCGCCCTCCCGAGCTTTCCGACGCGATCGATCCCCTTACACAGCCGGAAGAGTACGTCTATTCCAGAATCGACGGGATTTCTCCGGTCTCGGCGCTGTTCAGAACCACCTGTCTTACCGAATACAAGGTCTACGAGGCCCTGCAGTCGCTCATTAACAGCGGCCGCATTACTCCCCTTTCCACTCGCATTTCACAGTCGGTGGTCGCCGCCCTTGAAAAAAAAGAGATGGAGACCCAGAAAGAGATACGGCCTCTGACCACCATTGCCGCTCTTGGTATCACGCTTGTCATGGCGTTAGTTATCGCGTTCATGGGGTCCTCGCTCTTGCGGGGAGTTATTCTGCTCGACCTTGAAATCGACCGGCAGCTGGCGAGGCTTGAAGTACCGCTCGGGGGAACCATTCAAAAGGTGGCGATCGCCACCTTGCACTATCATGGTCTAAAAGGCACCCCCACCTCAAGCGTCCAGGAACTGACCAGAAAGGGTCTGCTTATGGAAAGCGATATCAAACCGCTATTTACCATGAGATCGATTAAGGAATTGCCACGCGCTAAAAAGAATTATATACTATATCCAGGTTTAAAGAGATAGGTCTCGCGGACGAAAGAGCAGTTTCTTGCTTCGCATCAACCGGGGGAACTATATTACCCTTTCGAGGGTTAACGTGCATTAATAACAACATGCGTTGCCATATTTTAACCAGGGACTGACCTAACAAAAGGATGATTTCATGGCTTCAATTAATTACGGTGCCCGGGAAATAAGTGTTAAACTCGTCTATTACGGCCCTGGATTAAGCGGAAAAACCACCAACCTTCAGGTGATTCACCGCAAAATTCCGCCGGAACACAAAAGCGACATGGTTTCGCTTGCCACCGAGCAGGACCGTACCCTGTTTTTTGATTTTCTCCCTCTTGACCTCGGAACCATCAAGGGATTTTCAACCAAATTCCAGTTGTATACGGTACCGGGCCAGGTGTATTACAACGCAACGCGCAAACTTGTCCTTCGAGGGGTGGACGGCGTAGTATTCGTCGCGGATTCGGCTCCCGATAAGATAGCCGAAAATCTCGAAAGTTTTCAGAACCTCGAAGACAATCTGGCTGAATATCATTATAAACGGGAAGAGATCCCGATAATCATCCAGTACAACAAACGCGACCTTCCCAACGCGATGACTATCGAAGAACTTCAGCAGCATATCAACAAATACAATCTCCCCTGGACGGAATCGGTCGCCAATAAAGGCATCGGCGTTTTTGACGCGCTTAAACTCATGGGAAAAATCGTTATCGACAACCTGAACAGAAAATATTCCCGCCTGTCACGTGGAGGCGCGGCCCAGCGCCCTGTACCACCTCCTTCGGGAGGCGCTCAGCAGTATCCTCCGCAGCAACCGATGCCGGCCCGTCCGCCGCAGCAGCAGTACCAGCCGCAGCAGGGATATGGCGTTTCTGTACAGCCCCCCTATCAGCAGCCGCAACAACAGACACGTCAGCAATACGTTCAACCCGGAATGCCCGGTCAGCAGCAGCGGCCTCCCGTGCAGCCGCCCCGATTCCCCGATCAGCAGTCGTACGCTCCTCAGCAGGCAGCCTATCCGCCACCACCACCGCCCCGGCCGGCAGAACCGCAGGCAGCACCGCCATATGGGTTTGTCAACTTTGAGCCGCTTCCGGTCCAGCAGCATCCCGTAAAACCGACGCCGGCTCCGCAAAGACCGACTGCCTATCACATGCCTGCTCAATCCGATGATAATGAACCCGCAACGATGGAACCACCGCACTTCGGACCTGCGCAAGGAACGCCGGCGGAGCCCGCGCGTCCCCAGGCTGGAGCACCGGAAGCGCAGCCGCACGGCAACGCACACGCGGTATCATATCCGCAGAAACAACGTCCCGCACGCACTCAGATCAACGAACGGGACTACAACGTATATCACGTCGATTCACAGGATGCGTCATTCCCCCGGCGGCCATTGTCACGCGATTCCGTTCCGGTGGAGGACACCGACATCAGAATGCAGAAGAAGCTGAATCCGCCACCGGGGAAGCAGCAGAAGCGTTTCCTTTCAAAGCTTTTCAATAGAGAAAACGAACAATGAAAGACATGATCCTTTTTCCTGAGGACATTGAACGGCTTAATGCCGTTCTCGGTCCTCTTATCGCCAAAGCGAAGCTGCTGCTTGCCGTGTGCATAAACCGTGACGGACGTGTTCTTACCCATCAGGGCAGTCTGGAACAGGTTGATATCGTTTCGCTTGCAGCGCTTGTCGCAGGCAATACCGCGTCTACTCTCGCCATCGCCAACCTGGTCGGCGAAACGGAATTTTCCACGATGTATCACCAGGGCAAAGATAAAAACGTCTATATCGACGCCATCGACGATAACACCTTTCTTTCAGTGGTGTTCGACGATCAGACCAATATCGACCGGGTCAAGGTATTTATCAGGCAGTTCGAACGGCAGCTCAAGGAAGCGCTGCGACTGGTGTACGATAAAGACGAGGACCAGATTGACCTCGATCTCGATATGAGCGGCGGGTCCTTCCAGTACCTCCCCCCGGAAGGGCAGCAACCCATGACGCCGGAGCAGTACCAGAAGGCGCAGCAATACGCCCAGTCACAACCGCAGTACTATCAGGAGGCAGCGCCTCCTGCCCCGCCGCAGCAGGGGGATTTTGCGCCAAACGGGCAGGATAATGCAATGTTGTACATCCAGAACAAACGGCGCCAGAACCCCCCGAAAAACACCTGATCCGGCATTATCGCACGATGGTAACTACTCCCGCGATGAAAACGGCGAGGATGGCACACGCCGTAACCACGATCCATATTTTCTGATAGCGGCGCGTCGTTCCCTTCCCGAATTCATCGGCGAGGGCATCTTCATACGCGCCTTCATCAGGCAGGTCTATTCCGTCAAGGTACACGCCGTCCGACCATCCCGTGGCTTCGTCAGATCCGCAATGAGGGCAGGCCTTTGCCTTTCTCCTTATCGTTTCACCGCAATGGGGGCAGGTTACGCTATCCGGTGCCATTAACCGGTCCTTTCACCTAATGCAACGCGTTTTATCTTGTGGGTCATAACGACAATATATAAATTGATGATGACCTTCAGCACAACTACCGTACTATGTCCGCATCTTCGTCAATTCTGCTGGCGTCCTTTCTGAAGGTAACGCTTGCTCCCCTTTTTGCCGGCGCCATCGGTGCCGTTCTTGCCGGCCGCACGCGGCCGCGGCCGATTCCGGGACTGCTTTTCCATTCGATCGATACCGGACACTTTATCACCATGTCTGCGCTGTCCCGAAAGCTGTTCGAGCGGTTCATACGCGGTCTTGTGCAAGCATCGTTCCGGCCGGTGACCATAAGCGAAGCACAAGGATTTCGGCATCAAGGGGATAGGCAACCGCTCCTTCTCACCTTTGACGACGGTTGCCGGAGTTTTTACCGGCATGCGCTCCCGGTGCTTGCCGATGGCGATTACAAGGTCACCCTTTTTCCGGTTGCCGGCTATCTCGGCAGAACGTCGAGCTGGGACATTCTGCCCGCCTTTCATCACCTATCGGCTCCAGAACTAAGGGAGATAAGTGCGCAGGGCCATGAGATAGGCAGCCATACGCTTTCCCATCCCGACCTTACCCTTCTTGAAACCGCCGACCTCGTCACCGAGCTGAGAGACTCCAAAAGGCTTTTGGAAGACATCGTAGGGAAATCCGTTACTGCGCTCTCCTTTCCCTTCGGCTCCTGGAACCGCCGTATCTGGAATATTGCAGGTGAATGCGGCTATACGCATGCTACCATCTACCGAAGGCACCGGGAAGCATCGGACCGCCTCTTTCCGGTGCATGGCGTATACCGGTTCGATACGCTGCAAAGCGTATTGGACAGGGTCCGCGGTACCGCCTCCGTGTCCGTCTCCACCGCACTCGCCGTATTGATGAGCCATTTCGCCAGGGGTGCGCCGCTCTGGAAATTCAGGGATACCTACAGGATACTGCCGTCGAGGTAAGGGCCTTGGACCTTAGCCGACAGCGCAGGAAGACCCAGATACATTCAGAATACCACGGAGTTTTTATCGAAGCCCGATCCTTCAGGTGCGCTCATGCAACACCATGGCGATGGTTTTCAGGAATTCTTCGATGCTGAACGGTTTTGACAGGATGCCGTCGAATCCGAACTCCTTGAAATTGGAAAAGATCGGGTCGTTGGAGTAGCCGCTGAAAACAATCACTCTTGCGCCGGGGTCGATCTCACGCAGTCGCTTGATCGTTTCCTTGCCGCCCATTCCCCCCGGTATGGTAAGGTCCATGATGGTAATGGTAAAGGGATCGTTTTTTCCCATCGCTTCCCGATACTCCCGGAGCGCATCTTCGCCGTTGGCAACGCACAAGGGCGAGTACCCCGCTTTTTTAAGAAGCGTCTCCACCACCGTACGGACAATCATGTCGTCATCCATGATGAGTACTTTGCCGGTACCTTTACTCATGATACCGACGGTTTTATTTTTCGCATCACCGTTTTCCTCAGGGACCGGCAGAAGGAAGATAAACGATGACCCTTTCCCTTTTGCGGATTCGACATAGATATGGCCGCCATGCCGTTTGATGATGGAATAGGAGGTGCTCAGTCCAAGCCCGGTTTTTTCCTCCCTGGTGGAAAAGTACGGATCGAAAATCCGTTCCAGATATTCAGGGGAAATACCGGTTCCTTCGTCCTTGACCCAGACCTTGACATACCTGCCCGGCTGCAGCGGAAGGGTTTTTAATGCTCCTGTTCCGGTAATTTCCACGCTTTCCGCGCCAATGGTCACGGTGCCGCCGTCAGGCATGGATTGAGCCGCGTTCATGATAAGATTGTTGAGTACCTGGTCGATCTGACCCTTGTCAATTTCGACGGACGGCAGATCATCGGGAAGATCGAGCCGGTAATCAACGTTGGAACCGCTCAGGCAGAATCCGACCGTGTCCTGAACAAGCTGCTTTATCGACGAGCGTTCCTTGATCGACGGTCCGCCGCGGGCAAACGACAGCAGCTGCTTGGTCAGGGTAGTTGCCTTGAAAGCCGCCTTCTCCGCCTCGCTTATGAGGGAACTCGCTTCATTATTTCCCACAACGCTCATTCGCGCCATAAACAGATTGGTCGTGATGCCGGTAAGAAGATTGTTGAAATCATGGGCAATGCCACCCGCCAGCACGCCCACCGACTCGAGTTTTCGTATCTTCAAAACCTCTTCCTCAAGGAAATAGCTCTTTGAGATATCGCGTACGACAAGGGCGGTCCCCGGGGATTGCCCCTGTCCGGTCATGCGGGACCCCTGTATCGTCACCATGTGCTCTTTTTTATCCCGTGCCCGCAGAAGCGCCCGCTGTTCGAATCCCTGCGCGGTGTCCCCTTTGGTGCGGTCAAGATGGTAGTCGAATGGCCGGGAGTGGTCACGTTCTTCAAAAAGAGGCGTGATTTCCGCAAGGGGCTTTCCAACGGCCTCGGCCAGGGACCAACCGGTCAGCTTTTCCGCGGCGGCATTCAGAAAAATGGCCTTCCCCCGTGCATCAACGGCGATCACGGCATCGGTGATACTCCGCAAGATACTGCCGGGCAATTCGCTGCCGCCGGATATTCCTTCCTGTAAATCAGGAGCGGTAAAACCGCGGTCTTTTGATCCGGAATCAAGAGCTTTGCAGAGGTCGCTTAAGGCGCGGAGGGACCCGCCGAGCTCTTTGCCCAGTTGAGGTGAAGGAAGCACGACGGTTCCCGGCGCGGAGCCGGAAGGGGATACGGTAAAAACCGATTCGATTTCTTCAAGACGGCGACGAATTTCGGCAATCTGCGATTGCAGGATATTTGTTTCCATGTGTGTACGCCCTTATGGGGTGAATGAGGACGTACTTTAATATACATTGCGGAATAGGATTTTTCCACCTGTTTCGAAGTGCCACCTATTGAACGTTGCTTCCACTTTGATTCGCCGCTCCGGCCGCAAGGTCGAACCGGAACCGGAAAAGGGCGTTTTTATCTTCCCCGTCCCGCCGGGGAAAACGCCATGTCGCCATCTCATACTCCAGCCCCCTGAAATACATCTTGCCGTCATCGCGGCCGGAGGCAAGGCGTGCGGAGGTTACCGTGCCTGACGGTGTGACCTGGAAGGAGATATCGACGGGCTTCAGGGTGCTTTTTGAAAAACCGCGCCAGTTTTCAGCGATCACCGCAGGTATATAATACCGTTCGACCAGGGCCCGCACTTCGTCCGCCCGATCGCCGGATGATTTCATTTTTTCCAGGTCGGCCGCAACGGCAGTTCTGGCGAATTCCGAGATATACCGCCTGCCGTTGCAGTCACGCAGCCAGACCGAGTCTACGATCCCGAGCAACCCCCCGGGGAAAAAGGAAGCAAGGGCGCCCTTGTAACGGGTATACGACCTGTTGCACAGGTGAAGCGTGTCCTCCCTTCGCCAAGCGTTCCAGGTCTCAAGGAGTACGAGGTTGTCGACGCAGGTGGTGCCGCCGGCAATTACCGCCTGCTTATATACCCCGACTTCGCAGATCGTATCGCCTTGGTCGGTCAGTCCGAACGGGTTACAGTATGCCGTCCGAACGTGGTGAAACGTTGTGCGCTCTCCCGAGGGCATCGCGATCTCCCAGATAATGACCTGCCAGATGATCCCGTTGTCCTTGTACTCGATACGGTCGGTTTTATGGACCGCATTCGTTTCGGAGATGGTATCGGTCTCAAATTCCCAGTACCCTGCAAACCGTTTTTTCATCAGGTCTTTCTGTTCGTCATTAAACCGGTTTTCCGCCATTTCCGCCCGTCCCCCGTTCAGCGAAGAGAGGGAAAAAAGAACCGGCACCTTATTGATCACCTGCCAGAATACGATGACAAAAACGACCGACAGGCCCATGAGCAGATAAAGTGACCGGTTTCCTGATGGGCCGCCGCCAAATGAGATCCGCATGTACTCGCTCCTTTCCGTATGAGCCGCACCGGTTAAAATAGACCATGTTACCGCCGGACTTCCACTGCCACGCATACTTTGAGTATTTTATCTCCGTAATGCGCAATATGACCGCTCATCGTACTTTAACCAGAGGTGATCAATGGAACAGGCAATCCGGCGGATTCTCTCCGCCATCGGCGAAAACCCGAAACGGCAGGGACTGGTAAAAACCCCTGCCCGTTGTGCGCGGTCATTCGAGTTCCTGATGCAGGGATACCGGATGGACCCCAAAGCCATTCTCAAAACCGCGATATTCGATGAAGAGTGCAATCATATGATCATCGTTCGCGACATCGAGATCTACAGCATGTGCGAACACCATATGCTGCCTTTTTTCGGCAAATGCCATATCGGCTATATCGCCCGCGATAAAGTATACGGCGTGAGCAAGCTCTCCCGTCTGGTCGACTGCTTCGCAAGGCGCCTCCAGGTTCAGGAACGGCTGACCCAGGAGATCGCGTCATCGCTCATGAAACCGATCAGTGCGGAAGGGGTCGGCGTGGTCATTGAAGCGCAGCATCTCTGCATGATGATGCGTGGCGTCCAGAAACAAAACTCAAAAATGGTGACCTCCGCCATGCTCGGCTGCTTCAGAAAAGACCAGGCGACACGGATGGAGTTCCTGCAGCTCATCGGAATGGAAAGAGTCTGATACGAAGGAACGGCCAACACCGCCGGTTACCGCACCAAGTTGACAACCGATCGACTCAACGCTCCCGGCGTCCGTATCTGGCAGAGATACACCCCCGGCGGCAGCCCCAGCTCTGCAGGTCGCACCGCACCGGTTCCCGGCGGTTTCCCCTCCCTGCTCCGGAACACCGCTTTCCCGGCGGTATTCACGATGACGATGTCCGCAATGCCGTCACGATCCATGACATACGACAGCGCTCCGCTGCGGGCGGATGGCGCCGACGGAACCCCTCCCCTGCCAACGCCGGTAGCAGCGCTGCCAAACGCCTTAAATTCAAAAATACTCACACGGTCGGCATAATCGGTCTGCAAAATGGTGCTGATTTCCGCGCTTGCCGTGGGAAGATCGGCGGATAGCACCGTGATCCTTACATAGCGCGCCGTGACCCGTCCGGAATCGACTACCGGAGAGACGTTCTGACGGTTTGTCGAGCGGTCGGCGAAGGAATGCCACGCCGTCACGTTGTGGGCTGCCGTGATGCCCGCAGCTTCTGACTGGGCAAGGTAGTCGATCCGGTACCGGTAAGTCCGCATCACCAGCTCGAAGGTTGTTTCGCACCGGGAAAGCAGGAAGTCAGCTCCGAGATCCACGATGAGATATCCGGGCAGGGTCGACGGCGCCCAGCGGGTGCCGTTGTTCCGATCGACGGCATAGCGTGCCGCGTAAAATCCCGGGACCGCGGCAAACGTCTCGGTCTGATTCCCCGAGGTGCCGCCCTTGTATGCGCTCTCACTCGATGCCAGAACCGTTTTCCCAAACGCACGGTCGGTTTCCCGGACAGCGCGGCTTGCCGCAACAAGCGTTTCGAGCGATCCGCTTCCCGACCAGACGCCGGTGTTTGTCTGGGACGCGACACTGATGGTATCGCCGCTGAAGGTGATCTGGTCGATACAGGTCTGACGTTTGACGTCAACGTATTGATGGTGCTGGCGGTGGTAGCAGATATACCAGTTGTTGCCGTAGCGCAGAATCGAATTGTGACCGGGCCCTAGTATGTTATTGGTGTTGTCACGCTGCAGGATGATCCGGTTAATGTAGGTGAAGGGACCAATTGGCGACGATGCGACCGCATAGCGGACGTTGTAATTCTGGCATGCGCTGTTGGAATAGGTGATGAAATAGCGGCCGTCCTTCTTGAACATGCAGGACCCCTCCAGATTATTGGAAAGACCAGCCAGCCGCTTGCATCGATACGTCGCTCCGTCGGTCATCCGCGGATCGGAACCGTCGATGGTCGCAAGATAGGTCGTTGGGTTGAACGCCAGCTTAGCGATTCCCATGTTGGAGGTCTGACCAAAAGTAAAATAGACGGCGTTGGTATCGATAAAAAACTGAGGATCGATCCAATCACTTCCACCCGTGAGATTACCGGAACGATAGAGCGGATTATTGCCGGAAACTGCGTTGACCCAGGGCCCATAAGGCGTTGTAGCATAGGCGATATAGGCAGCATCCCCAATGCAGTACATCAGGTAGTAACGCCCGTTGGTCGGGTGCTTCATCGCTGAAGGCGCCCAGAGCCGCGTTGTCGGCCAGAATGAGGGCAGCGTGATCGGCCTGAATTTCCATGTGATGAAATCCGTCGAATACGCCACCTGCGGATCGGCGCTGTAGGAAATCCAGACGCCGTCACTCGTGGAGTAGATGTAGAACGTTGCTGAAACCGAATCGTACATGATCGACGGGTCGGCAGTATAGCCGGGCAGAAGCGGATTGCCGTTGTCCGAAGTGTTCCAGGCCGCTGACACAATGCCTGCAAAAAAAACCACCTGCGCGAGCGACCGGAAAACATGCATGCCGCGACCTCCAGGAAAGGTTCGTCACCTCAGGAAAATAATATAGAAACGAAACCGGCCGTCCGGCGGAATCATTTCCGGCAGCGCTGCGGAGCGAAAAAGGTGTTTTAGGACAAGCCGCTAGCGCCGCCGCCATTTCTTTTGTTGCTTGGGGTGGTGCTTTAATT
>JAFGOU010000463.1 GCA_016926315.1 Chitinispirillaceae bacterium | reverse complement strand
AATTAAAGCACCACCCCAAGCAACAAAAGAAATGGCGGCGGCGCTAGCGGCTTGTCCTAAAACACCTTTTTCGCTCCGCAGCGCTGGGGGTCAAAGAATAAAGAAGCGCATACCGGGTTGCACGGTATTATATTTTATGATTCCCAGTCGACACGAGGACCCCATGAACCGCATTCCGTTACTATTCATCCTGTTAGCCGTTTTTTCCGGGGGCCCGGCAATTGGGCAGGGATTTACCACGCCTCCGCTTCCCGCAACCTCCTCGCCGAATGTCATTGTCATTCCCGTGAGCGGTACGATCGATGCGGCTAATGCCGCTTTTGTCGGCAGGTCGATCAGAGAGCGCGAAAAACACAAGGACAAAATCATACTGCTGGAACTCGATACCTACGGCGGGGAGGTGGATGCCGCGTTCAGGATCGTTGACACCATGCTTTCAATCACCGATTGCCCGACAATCGCCTATGTAAAGACCAAGGCGATCTCCGCCGGCGCGCTCATTGCGCTTTCGTGCAATCGGATCGTCATGCAGCATAACACGACGATCGGCGATGTGGCGCCGCTCATGATGTCTCAAGAGGGTCCGAAGATGCTCGGCGAAAAATTCCAATCGCCCATCAGGGCGAAATTCCGTACCCTGGCAAAGAGAAACGGGTACCCGGAGCGGTTGACCGAAGCAATGGTCACCACCGGAATGGTCGTTTACAAGGTCGTGTTCAAAGACACGACCGCGTATCTCGATTCCACCGAACTCGCCGACCTCCCGCCGGAGAAAAAGCGGACGATCGTTTCGCAGACCACGGTGGTCAAGCGCGGCGAGCTGCTCACGCTTAACGACGTTGAGGCGAAAGCGCTTTCTTTTTCCAGGATGAGCGTATCGGGTCTTGACGAAGCGCTTAAAATCCTCGGCTTTCCCTCACCGAACGTCATCCGCATCGAGCGGAACTGGTCTGAAGAGTTCGTCAAGTTCATCGGCACCATCGCGCCGATCCTCATGACCATCGGGATAGCGCTTCTGTATATCGAATTCAAGACGCCGGGATTCGGTGTGCCGGGAATCATCGGCGCCTTCCTGATCGGCCTGGTGTTTTTCAGCCAGTATATGGTGGGTCTGGCAAATTATACCGAAATGCTCCTGGCACTGGCCGGTATTGTGCTCATTGCCGTGGAAATTTTCCTGTTCCCCACCATGGGGCTGCTGCTCATGGCGGGTGCCGCGCTTGTTGTCATCAGCCTGGTGCTTTCAATGCAGGGGTTCGTGCTGCCGAAACCGGAATTTCCCTGGCAGCGCACCACGCTCGTCATCAACCTTGCCAAGGTGCTCGGTTCGTTCATCACCGCCGGCGTGTTGTCGCTCCTGTTCGTCCGTTACGGCCTGCCCAAAATTGCAGGCGTGGTAAAGGGCCCGTTTCTCACCGACACCCTTGTCGACGCCCACGCCGCCTCGGGGGCTGACCTGCCCCTCGCGTCGGGGGATTCCGGAGTGGTCGTGACCGCGCTCCGTCCCGCGGGAAGAGCAAAAATTAACAACGAGGAATACGATGTCGTCGCCGATGGGGAGTTCGTCGAAAAAGGTGCGGCGATAACGATAAGCATGATCGACGGCGGCCGTATTGTCGTGATCAGGGAGAAGAAAAACACATGATCGGGAAACTGCTCTTGCCGCTGGTTCTTCAGATTCTGGGCGTCGGCGTGATTCTCGTCGAATTTATCGTGCCGACGGCCGGTATTCTGTCGATCGTCGCTCTCGGCATTTTCGGTTTTTCACTCTACTGGGTGTTCACCCATTTCCCCGTTTCCGTCGGGGTTGCCTTCGTGGTTGCCGACCTGATCATCATACCGGTCCTGGTGATCGTTGGCGCGCGCATGCTGGCCGCCTCGCGCGCCACGCTCCGCGACACGCTCGACAGCAAGGACGGGGCGGTGTCGCAGCCGCCCGAATGGTCGCAGGTCCAGGACAAAGAGGGGGTTACCGTTTCCGTGCTTCGTCCGGCGGGCAGCGCCATGATCGACGGGAAAAAATACGACGTGGTGAGCAAGGGAGATTTTATCGACAAGGGCACATCGATCGTGGTCGTCGCGGTCGAAGGAAACAGGATTGTGGTAAAAAAGAACGTTGCCAGTTGACCGTTATCAGTTGCCAGCAAAACACATCTTTCTTGATCCGTTTAACGGTCAACTGAAAACTGACAACTGAAAACTTTTAACTTGTTTTGATTATTTCATTTAACGAAAGGACCGCTGCATATGGCCTTCAACTTTTCCGTCATTCTGATCGTCGTTCTTGCCATCATGTTCCTGGTCGCCATTTTTGTCGTGGGCGGCGTCATCTCCCTCTGGCTCCAGGCGCTCATCTCCGGCGCGAAAGTCGGTCTCCTGAGCATCGTTTTCATGCGTTTCAGAAAAGTGCCGCCCCGGCTCATCGTTATTTCGAAAATCAGCGCGGTCAAGGCGGGTATCGAAATCTCCACCAACGCGCTTGAATCCCACTTTCTCGCCCGCGGCAATGTTTCGCGCGTGGTCGAGGCGCTCATCGCGGCCGACAAGGCGAACATCAAGCTCGATTTCAAGCGCGCCGCGGCCATCGACCTCGCCGGACGCGACGTGCTCAAGGCGGTCCAGATGAGCGTCAATCCGAAGGTCATCGACACGCCGCGCGTGGCCGCCGTGGCCAAGGACGGTATCCAGCTCACCGCGGTGGCGCGCGTCACCGTGCGCGCCAATATCGACCGCCTGGTCGGCGGTGCGGGCGAAGAAACCATTCTTGCGCGCGTGGGCGAAGGTATCGTGACCACCATCGGCTCGTCGCTTTCCCACAAAATGGTGCTCGAAAAACCCGACATGATCTCCAAAACGGTCCTTGAAAAGGGACTCGATGCCGGTACGGCGTTCGAGATCCTGTCGATCGACATCTCCGACGTTGACGTAGGAAAAAATATCGGCGCCGTGCTCGAAACCGACCGCGCCGAGGCCGACAAAAAGATCGCCCAGGCAAAGGCCGAGGAACGCCGCGCCATGGCCGTGGCCACGGAACAGGAGATGAAGGCCAAGACGCAGGAGATGCGCGCCAAGGTCGTTGAAGCCGAGGCAACAGTGCCGCTCGCCATTGCCGAATCGTTCCGTAGCGGCAACCTGGGTATCATGGATTACTATCGCATGAAAAACATCATGGCCGACACCTCGATGCGCGAGACGCTGGGCGGAGCGGGAACCAAGAGTGGCGAAAAGGAAAATAAATAGGTAATGAGTCAGTGGGTTGGAGCGTTGGAGGGTTAGCGTTCAACCCCCGGATAATTCTCCAACTCATCAACGCTTCAACCCTCCAACATGGTCAGATTACTATGAATCCTTTTGACTTCGTCATAGCCGATAGCGGCGGATCGCTCATGCCGATCCTGATCTTCATCATATGGATCATTTTTTCAATCATCGGCGGCTCAAACGCTAAAAAGAAAAAACGGCAGCTCGCCGAGAAGCGCCGCCAGATGGAGGAAGAGAACCGGCGGAGCCAGGCCGAGTCCACGTACGCGTCCTATGAGGAACCGACAACTCCGGAAAGCACGGCAGCAAAGGAACAGGAGGCGTCTGCCGGCAGGCCCATCGTCGACCTGGAGCAGGAACTCGAAACTATTTTCGGACAGGCAGAGCCCGCCGATGTATACGATACCACGGCAGAAAAGCCGGAGGAGGACATCCAGGAAACCGGTTATGACCGGCAGCCGGGTTTCACCACCTCCTCGCCGTCCCCCGTTGTACCGGTTCCGATGCCCGAAACGTTCGCGGGCGCACTCGACACCGCACCCTCGTT
>JAFGOU010000462.1 GCA_016926315.1 Chitinispirillaceae bacterium | reverse complement strand
TACCGTAATGAGATTTCTCCTCACTGCGTTCGTCGAAATGACAGGTATGGTGTATCTCGTGCATACTATTATGAGACCGTTAATAAAATACAACAGAAGCGCTTGTTGTTTCTCTTATAGTTCGGTTTTCCGGAATTTTATTTATCGATACCCGGAGTGGTATCGACCCTCTTTCTCAATCCGATAAGGACGGTATCGCTCTTAAAATGGCCAAGACCTTTATCGAGCATCCGGAGCGCCTCGTTTGGCCTGTTGGCGAGCATGAGGATTTTACCGACCTTCTCAAAGGCTATTCTGGCGATTTCGGTCGACGGGTCGGTATCGATGATGTCGCGGTACAATCCGAGTGCCTCGAGGGGATCGTATGAGGAATGGCCCTTTGACAGACAGTGCATTTGATAACGCAGAACGGTCCGGGACAGGTGTTCGCGGGTTTCGGCATGGCCGGGCAGGAGGGCAAGCGCTTCCCGGTAACGCCCCAGCGCATCCCGTGTCCGGTCATTCATTGCTGCGGCCAATCCGGCAACCATCAACCGATGTACGCGTGTGTTACGTGGGATCTCCTGTTTCAGCCGTGTAACCGTGCTGTCGGGCAGGGTGGCAAGCTCGAGACGGGGAAGTATTGATCCGCCATGATTGATGAGGTCAACCAGATTAATGGCGCCTTGAGGCCGGTGTTCCCTCCCTTGAAGCGGGCTTGAAAATTCAATGATCGGCCGGTCGTCGGTATTAAGCGGCATGCCTTCGGAAAAGGTACGCACCTCCTCATCAGCCATGATGAACCCGGCCGTAAACCCTACCGGATTGTCAAGACCGATCTGCGTCAGATCGTCATGGAGAAGGCGGTCGCTCAGGCGTTTATGGAGCGACGCGAAATCGATGCGCAGCGGAGTTCCGGTCCCGACGCATCCAAGCACCGGCACCGACTCGCCCACAAGACCAAGCCAGAGAGCCGTATGCGGGAAAACGGAGTAAAATGACGCGACCACGGTGCGCAGATCGTTCCTTGAAAACTGGTTCAGCGGCAGCCACACGCAGGCAAGGCCGCCCGGACGCAGCCGCTTTCGCATGAGCGAAAAATAATCGGTGGTGAACAGGTAGGCGGCGCCGGCGCCCATGGGAAAGAGAATGTCGCCGATGATGACGTCGTACCGGGCGCGGGTCTCGGCGAGGAAATTCCTGCCGTCGTTCACCGTAAAGGTGATTTTCGGGTGGTTGAGGATGTCGCCGTTTTCCTGCGAGAACAGCTCCGCCGCCGACAGGACCGCGCCGGAAATCTCGGCGCAGTCAAGCCGCTCAAGGTCATGGCGTGCCGCGCCGCTGAGCGTTATACCCGTAGCAAGGCCGATGACGGCGACCCGCGATGGATCCGGATGAAGAAACAGGGGAATATGCCCGAGCCGGCGATGGTCCTCAGACCCTCCGAGGATCGATGCGTTCTGTACGTAGTTCCGGTTGGTCACAAGAAATTTCTGGGCAAGCGGTCTCGATCTCATCACGCTCGTAACGCCGTAGGCATCTTCTTTGTAAAACAGAAGGTCGATGGTATTTTCGACGTCGGCACCGGGGTCGAAAAAGCTTGCCGACATTCTGATCTTGTCCCAGGGCGGCAGCGCGAGGATGAGCAGAGAGACCAAGGCCGCGGATCCGATGGACAGCGCAACACGAGCTGCGGCGCCGCGGTACCGCAAGAGAAGAATGACCAGTCCCGCGGCGCTGTTCAGAAGGGCGAGCGCGAGGATGCTGAGTCGCGACCCGAACAGCGACAGGAGCGCGAAGCAGACGGTAAGCGAACCTGCGACGGCGCCGAGCGTGTTCATCATGTACATCCGGCCGATATCGGCGGCAAAGCGATGCGGCCTTCCCGCGCAGATACCGGTAACGAGCGGCAGCGCACCGCCGAGCAGGAAGGTGGGAACCAGCATGATGAGAAAAGCGTAACCGAATTTGATCGTCATGACCGGCAGGAAAAAGTGTTCGCCGAAAACCTGGCGGAGTCGAGGCATCGAGTAGAGGTCGGCGGCAAGATAGGGAAGGCGCTGTATGAGATACAGGAAGGCGATGGCTGCAATGCCGGCGCCGAGTTCTGCCAGGCCGAAAAGCAGGAGCGATCGGCGCGGATTTCCGGCAAGAGCGCCGAAAACCGCGCTTCCGAGAGCAAGGCCGGCAAGGAACGCGGTCAGCACGATGGCGAAATCATAGACCGAGTCGAGAAAGAAAAAGGTCAGGAGCTTGGTCCAGAGCACCTGATAGGCGAGACTGCAAAACCCTGACACGCCCAGGGTGACAAGTGCCACCATGATTATCGCGTCCGGGAATATGCCCCCGACGTCCTCCGGGACCTCCCGATTGCCTGGCACCGGTTTGGTGACGGCCGTGCGGCCGATGAGAGCGGCTGCGGCGGCGATCAGGAGGTCGGTTCCGGCAGCGCAGAAAATGGTCGTGTTGACGCCCAGAAGCCTGACAAGGAAAAAACCGGCAAGAAAGCAACCGAGCGCGCCGCCCAGGGTATTTACAAAGCACAGCCATCCGATGTCCCGTTGTCGGCGGCGCTCATTGACGGCGTACGCCTTTGCCATGACCGGAAAGGTGGCTCCCATGAGAACCGTGGGAACGATGAGCGCGCACCCTGCCAGTGAGAACTGGAGCGCGGATCGGGAAAACCCGGTGAGGCCGGCATGACTGAAAAGAAAAGCGGAAAACGATGAAAGCAGTGAAAAGGCTATCGGGGAAAAAAGCCCGAAAACACCGATCCCGGCGGCGAGCTGTGCGAACATGACTACCGGACGTTTCGCACGATCGGCCTTCTTTCCGATAAACCGGCTTCCCAGGGCGAGCCCCAGCATGAAGGATGCGGTGATGAGCGAGACGGCGAAAACGGTGCCGCCCAGGATCAGGGATAATTTCCGCATCCAGGCGATTTCGTACACGAGCGCCGCGGCGCCGGACAGGAAGTAGAGGACCGGCAAGGAACGTCTGTATTCCAAAACCCTTTTAAGCGCATTCATGGTATCTCGACAAAATTATATTGAGCGGGGGAAAAGGGAAAACGATGGATGGTGATTGCATGGGTAAGGCACTATTTAGTGTCTGTCCGAAAAGTCCCCCTGCTGACGTCATACCGGCTCAAGCCGGTATCCAGTATGCGAAAAAACCTTGATTCCGGCGTTCGCCGGAATGACGAATGTCAAAATTCAGGGGTTTCCGGACGGGCACTATTTATACGGAAACTTCTCCCATGCATCGTCCACAAACGCCTTGAACTCGCTTTCGAACCGGCTTCGCGGGAACAGCTCGGCGTTTTTTCTGATCGCGTGGGGATCGAAACGGTCCTCCTGCTTTAAAAATGTTCTGATGACGTCGACCAGGCAGACGGTTTCCTGTTTGTAAAAAAACAGGCCGGTGACGCCGTCGATAACGGTTTCGAGCGCGCCGCCCCTGCCGAACGCGATGACCGGCAGGCCCGATGCCTGCGCCTCGACGTTCACGATGCCGAAGTCTTCCTCGGCCGAGAATACGAAGGCGCGGGCGCGGGAGAGAAGATTCCGGACTTCGCCGCCGCTCTGGTGGCCGGTAAAAGTGATGGTCGGGCCGGCGATGCTCTTGAGTTTTTTCATTGCCGGACCATCGCCAACGATTACAAGCGGAAGCCTGAGCTCGTTGAATGCATGGATGATGATGTCGATGCGTTTGTAGCCCACCAGCCGTGAAACCGTGATAAAATAGCCGTCACGGGTGTCGCTTACATAGAACTGGTCAACGTCGACCGGCGGATAGATCACCCGCGCGTCACGGTTGTAGCATTTTTTTATCCGGTGCGCGATGTAGTGGGAATTGGCCACGAATTCATTGACCCGGTTGGATGAGACCATGTCCCACATTCGGATA
The DNA here is from genome assembly GCA_016926315.1 of Chitinispirillaceae bacterium. The sequence goes on along the minus strand of JAFGOU010000462.1, from coordinate 4,982 downwards.
TAATGAAGCACGAGGCGCACGAGGAAGCTTTTCATGCCCCGGCTCATGCCCTCAGCCTCGAGGTATTCGAAGGTGAGGTCCCAGACATACCGCATGGGCGTGTGACAGTAACAAATGTGGAGCTGGTCCGATGAGTTAAGCACGCCCTTGGCCACGGCGTATGAGGACGATATGATGAGCTTGTGACGGCGCAGATCGAACTGTTCAACGGCCATGGGAAAGAGCGGCAGGAACAGGCGGTGGTGTTTGCGCGCCAGCGGGAAACGTTGAAGGATCGAGGTCATGACCGGCACGTTTTCCCAGTGGGAGCCTTTAAGCCCGTCCGGGTCATGGAACAGGGTATAGATCCGTCCCGGGTAGAGCTTATGGATCGACTGGAGCACCGACTCGGCCCCGGCGACGGTCACAAGCCACTCATGGATGATGGCTGCAGGTATCATGGTTCTAGTATATCACGCCTAACGCGTTGAGTCTACAGAAAAAACAAAAACAGCCGATTTGAGGCACCCGGTATAACGTTACGCAGTGCATTGAAGCTGAATCTGTCCCTGCGGAACGCCTTTCGGCGCGATCCCATGGAATGAGTGCCGATGATGTATTTTCTAAAAAAAGTTTTCGTTTCACACCGGCAGGATCGTGCTTGTACGGGAGCCTGGACAGGAGCGTCGTAACATGGCCAGTGGCAACGAAACCCTGCCGCCATTTCCCGCGCGGGAGGATTTTTTCGGCGATATAGGCGATGAATACTATGAATCGGATACGATAGGCGAAAAGGAGCAAAGGACCATGTACCGGCCTCAGATCAAAGTGATCGACTGCACCATCCGCGACGGCGGACTGATGAACGACTCGCACTTTACGTTCGACACCGTCCGTAACATTTACAAGGCAGTATGCGCATCGGGTGTCGATGTCGTTGAAATAGGGTATCGCAACAGCAAAAAAATGTTTTCTCCCGATAAATACGGCGTGTGGCGCTTCTGCGACGACGAGCTTCTTAAACGGCTCGTGGATGGCGTGGAGACGGAAACGAAGCTGGCCATCATGCAGGATGCGCACAAGGCGGTTGCCGAAGATCTGTTGCCAAAGGAGCAGAGCGTGGTCGACATGGTCAGGATCGCCACGTACGTGAGAGACATCGACAAGGCGATCCACCTGGCAAACAACGCCACGTCCCTCGGCTATGTGGCGACCATTAATTTCATGGCCATATCGCACGAGCGCGACCGCGAGCTCGACGAGGCGGTCCAGCAGGTGGAGGAGGAGACAACGATCGTCGCCTGCTACATCGTTGACTCGTTCGGGGCGTTGTACAGCGAAGACGTTGACTATCTGGTGCACAAGTTCCAGCGGTATCTGAAAACCAAGGAGATCGGCGTTCATTTTCATAACCAGCAGCAGCTCGCCTATGCCAACACCATCGAGGGTATCATCAAGAACGCCAACTATCTCGACGGCACGCTCTACGGCCTCGGCCGCGCTGCCGGCAACTGCCCGCTGGAGCTGCTCATGGGGTTCCTGAAAAACCCAAAATTCGATATCCGGCCGCTTCTCGACATCATCGGGAGGGAGATCATTCCCATGCAGAGGACGATCCAGTGGGGATACAACATTCCCTACATGATCGCGGGGATGTTCAACCGCCATCCCGAAGCGGCGATGGAGCTCATGAATCTGCCGGACGCTGATCCGAAGCGGTGGGAGTTCGTGAAGTTTTACGAGAAAATGGCGGGAGTGGATGCGTAAATAAAATAAGTTGAAAGTTACCAGTTACCAGTTGAACGGTGAGGGTTGGTATCTTTTTGCTTTCTGGAAACGTTCAACGGTAAACTTTGAACCTTTTTACATTAAATGTCTCAGCGCCCACACGAGCCGGGGAAACCGGCCGAGCGCGGTGCGGAATATTCTCGACATGGTGAGTTCATCGCGGGGAATCGCGGAAAGCGACTTCGCCGCGCTGTTGTAATCGCCGTCCGGCACCGCGAGCATGGAGTTTTTCGCTTTTGACAGTTTTTCATGACGCGCGCCCCGTTTCGTCCGCCAGATCGCCTCGTATGACTTTCCGATTCCGGTCATTTCGCGCTCGTTTTTTGCCCTGAACATGAGCAGCGCGTGATCGCCGGCAAGGCCGCCGCAGATCATTGCCTCCGAAATTCCCGCCCGTGAGATGGGATTGACCGTGCTGGCGGCATCGCCTGTTTTTATGAGACGGGGCAGCGTGATCGGTCCGGTTTTATGGCCGCCGCAGGGGATCGCCCCGGCAAACCGCGCTGAAATGGTGATGGAGGGAAAATGGCGCGAGAGAAACGCGTCGAGCAGCCCACGGATGTTGACCGTCCCCTTGAACCGGCTGCCCACCACGATGCCGATATTCGCAGCGCCTTCTCCCCGGGGGAACACCCACGCATAGCCGCCCGGCGCGAGGTCGCGCGCCACGTAGATATGCACCGTGTCGTCCGGCAGGTCGATGTGCTCGGCAAGAATGAAATACGCGGGTTCGAGGTCGGCCGGTTTCCAGGCGATCCGTTCATGCCGGGCAAGGCCCGTGACCGGACCCGATGCGTCGATGATCACGCGGCCGCGCAGGGTGCGACCGTTGTCGAGAATGAGCGTGCGTGCCGCGCCGTCGGCGGGGCCGATTGCGTTCACCCGCACATTGTAGCAACAGTCAACGCCTTTCTTTTCAAGATCCGACGCCAGGTCCCTTTGCATGAGGGCGCGGTTGATGATATACCCTTTGGTAGCATCGGTATAGGTAATGGTGGATCCGTCGGGCGCGTGGAAACGCGCACTGCTGATGACCTGCCTGATCCAGGACGGTTTTACCGTGCCGAGCGCCTCCTCAAGGCCGAGCCGCCCCACCCCTTCGGCGCACTGGATCGGCTGCTCCCAGGGTATGGTTTTATCGAGCAGGAGAACGGACGGATTTTTCCGGGTATGCAGCACGTGCCGCCCGGCGCAGAGCCCGGCAGGTCCCGCGCCGATAATGACGATATCGTATTGCTCGTCAGGCCGGAAAGTGGGGGAAGGTTTTTTCATACAGGGTGCCGGTACCCGAATGGAAGTACGGCGGTAATATACTAAAATTCATGGGGTAAGGATAAAAAGTCCTTTCCCTCCGCAGTGTCTCGTTCCGGAAAGGCCGCAGTCATGCGGCGACGATTGACACGAAAGATTGTTTGTTCTATATTGGTTGCAGCCTGATGCGGGCAGGGGAGGGATCGTTGCTCTGGAATGTTCCGGTTCAGGCATGATCCGCGTTGCCGGATAAAAGGACGTCATACAAGGCGCCGAATATGATGATCGCAGGACTGGTAATGGTTGTACTGTCGGCCCCGGGCTGTCCGGTATACGCCGCCATGGACACTGCCGGTCCCGTCGATACGCTTTTTATCATAACCGCGGATTGCACTGCGGATGGCAGGGATGATTCGATTTTCTGCCGCATCACCGGTGAAACGTGGAAGAGACCTTTTTCGGTGGCATGTGTAATCATCAGCGATACGAAGGTGATTTATTCCAAGGCGGTCAACGATAGCGCCGCGGATGGCCTGTTCGCCGATAGCGAAAATCTTGCCTGGTGCGACGGGGGATATCTGCAATGTAAAGAGAAATGGTATCTGGACATGGCGCTTAAAAAACTGGTTAAAACCGTTTCCCTGGACGATCAAAGAAGAGAGGGGCTTTTTGATACGACGTCGGAGATGTCCCTTCCCAGTGTCATAAAAGAGTTTTACCGGGATTCACTTGGATATTCCAGGGAGCGAGCGGTATCCGAAGCGGACACCTTCGTGGCAACGCTTAAAAAGAAGAGCTTCAGCTGCCTCGTTTTTCCCCTTCATCCGGTTTATGCCTCCTATCCGATGCTCTATGAACCGAGGAGCAAAAAGTTCATTACCCTGATCGGATTCTGAGATTTTTAAAACAGCCTGAAATATTAACGGTTTCATAGTAATCTACACACCGGAACGTTTTTGTCGTCATCCCTGCCTGCCTTCGCCGTAGCGGCTTCGCGCAGGCAGGCGGAAGCCGGGATCCAGTAGGGAAAGGCTTTATCGGCCTTTTCATCTCTGGACTCCGGCTTTCGCCGGAGTGACGGGGTGCATTCTATTATAAGACGTTTAATAATTGAAAAAAGCTCAATAGCCATCGTTTATTGCTTATATTGCCAAGAAGGGGAGAACCGCGAAAAGAAACGGTTTTTTCATTTGAGGGTGAAGTCCGGGATTGTTTTCATTAGTAAGGGGAGGAAAATGAAAATCAAGGGCTTTGTAGCGATATTTTTTCTGTTTCCCGTCTTCGAGGTTTACCATGCCGCGGCAATAGAAGGATTTTATAAAGACGTTTTTGTCGATGAAGGCATTGACCTGAGCGGACCCGGCAGGATGCCTGCCCTCGACCTTGTCGGATTTACCCATGAGTGGATGTCCGTTGACTCGGACACGGTAGTGCAGACTTCGATCATGGTACATAATGCCGATGACGATAACGGCGTGCTCCTGTATCCCGACGGTGAGCCGCGCTTTGCCATCATTTATTACCACGGCGGGAGCATGGGGCACTATCGAAGCCTCGGGACAACCGGTCAGAATACTGTCCGCGCCCATTTTTACCATGGGGGAAGCCAGTTCGGTTCATGCGCGGGATCGTATTTGCTCTCAAGATCATATTTCGCCTTGTGGCCTGGAAGAATGGACGGCCCCAATACGAGCGGAGACCGGGTGGTGCATTTTATCCCCGCGTCATCTCCACTTCATACGTATTTTAATTTCGGCCTCGACAGCGTCGTCTCCAACATCGTGCATAACAATGGAGGCAGTTTCGATATCAGCAGGATGCCCGCGGGAACGGTCGTGCTGGCGATACATAAGACGGTTCCGCTCAATCCGGCGATGCAGGGATACGGCGCGATTTGGGCCTGGAAGGTCAGTGATACCACCGGACGGGCAGTCGGCATCACCTCCCATCCCGAGGGTTCGAGC
>JAFGOU010000461.1 GCA_016926315.1 Chitinispirillaceae bacterium | reverse complement strand
TGGATCCAGTCGATCGACAGCGAGCGGCTTGTTGCCAAAATCGAATCTTGCCGCGCTACGGGATCGAAGATACCGGCGCTTGTCGAAGTCAACACCTCGGGCGAGACGGCGAAATCGGGATGCCGTCCCGAATCGTGCGGGGCGCTGTGTGAGCGTGTCGCGGCCGGCACAGCGCTGGAACTTCGGGGGCTGATGACCATCGGTCCGCTTGATGCCGGTGAAGCGCGCGTTCGCGAAAGCTTTGCGCTGCTGCGGCAGCTTGGCGAGCAGTGCCGCGGGTGTGCGGCGTCCATGGAACTTTCCATGGGAATGTCGGATGATTTTGAATGGGCGATCGAGGAGGGCTCCACCATGGTTCGGATCGGGACTGCGCTTACCGGAGCACGGACCGCATGATTACCGCCCTGGTGCTCCTTTTCAGGTGTTATGAACTCGTCATTGTTGCAAGAGTGATTCTCTCATGGATGCAGGTGGATCCGCGCAATCCCGCGGTTGCGCTGATTGTTCGAATAACCGAACCGGTGCTGGAGCCGATCCGGCGCCTGCTGCCGACGGGGAAAATGGGGTTCGACCTGTCGCCCCTTATCGCCATATTCGCGCTTGGTCTGGTTGAGCGCCTTCTGGTCAGGGGATTGTTATAACCGGCGGGACCACCGCCGTTCATACCGGAAAAAGGAGCATGTATGCGCATCACGCCTCTTGACATAAAAAAACAGCCGTTTCGTAAAACGCTGCGCGGCTTCGACCCCGATGCGGTCAACAGCTTTCTCGAAATGGTTGCGGGTGAATTCGAGTCGCTGGTCAGGCAGAACGGCGAGTACGCGACGCGAATGAAACAGCTTGAGGAAAAATGTGAAGGGTACGCGAAGATTGAACGCACCCTCAATGAGACGCTGCTTATGGCGCAGAAGATCACCGATGAAGCGCGGGTGAATGCCCAGAAGGAGGCCGAGCTCATCATCAAGGACGCCATCATTAGGGCCGGAGCGCAGGAGAATGAAATCAGGCAGCGGGTGATGCAGCTCGAAAACGATCTCGCCTCGCTCAAGAACCACCGAGACACGTTTCTCGCACGATTCAAAGGGCTTTTGACCACCCAGCTCAACCTCCTTGGCGTCATCAGCGGTGACCTGCAGGAGCGGATGGACGAGGAGCCGGTCACTCCGGTTACGGAGCTTTCCGATGAAATCGAGAGTGAAACCGATATCAGCGATCCGGCGCGTGCCAGGGATGCGTGAGGCACGTCTGCAGGTCCGCTTGAAGCCGCGGGCGAAAAACGACCGGGTCAGAGTCGCCGACGGCGGCCTGCTCGACGTGGGGGTGACTTCGCCGCCTGTCGATGAGCGGGCGAACGCGCACCTGGTCGAACTCCTTGCCAAACGCCTCGACGTTCCGAAACGCATGGTTACCATCATCGTGGGCGGCCATGGCAGGAACAAGGTGGTACGGGTGGAGGGAGTGACGAAGAAAGAGGTGATTGACAAGTTGACCGTTGCCGGTTGAATGTCGGGAGCGGCGGTTCATGAATCGCCTGAGCGGAAAAGGAGATCCGATGCCTTTATTGTTCGACATGATTCAGGAAGCTAAAGCGGCGATTGAGAAAAAAGCTCCGGCAGCGCCGGAGGTCGGTATCATTCTCGGTACCGGGCTCGGCAAACTGGCAGACGCCATTGAAAAAGCCGTGGTGATCCCCTACGGGGAGATCCCCCATTTTCCGGTTTCCACCGTGGAGCAGCATGCCGGAAAGCTCATCTTCGGATCGCTTTCAGGCAAAAAGGTCGCGGCGATGCAGGGCCGTTTCCATTTTTATGAAGGATACTCCCTGCAGCAGATCGTGTTTCCGGTACAGGTCATGAAGTTTCTGGGAATCAAGACCCTTGTCGTATCGAACGCCAGCGGCGGGCTGCGTCCGCTCTGGTCGCCGGGAACCATCATGGCGATCACCGACCATATCAACCTGCTTCCCGGCAATCCGCTTGTCGGGCCTAACGATCAACGGATCGGGCCGCGTTTTCCCGACATGTCGGAACCCTACTCGCGCAGGCTTCTCGATCTTGTCATGACGGTTGCCGTTGAAAACCGGATACGGATCGAACGCGGCGTCTATGCGGCTATGACCGGGCCGTCGCTCGAAACGCGCGCCGAATACCGGATGCTGCGGACGCTGGGCGCCGACGCCATCGGCATGAGCACCGTGCCCGAGGTGATTGCCGCCGTGCATGCGGGAATGCAGGTGCTCGGCTTGTCGGTCATCACCGACGCCTGCCTGCCCGACGCGCTCGAGCCGGTGGATATACAGAAAATAATCGCAACGGCCAGCCGTGCCGAAGCGCCGCTGGTAATGCTCATCAGGAAAACACTCGCAGAACTATGACACACGAACTATTTGCCCCGGTGACCGGCGCCGTCCATTTCCCGGCGGTCGAAGAGGAGATCCTGAGGTTCTGGAAAGCGGACGATACCTTTTCGCGGAGTCTCGAAGCAACGGCCTCTTCCGATGCGTTCGTTTTTTACGATGGTCCGCCCTTTGCCACAGGACTTCCCCATTACGGCCATCTGCTTGCCGGCACCATCAAGGACATCGTACCGCGGTACTGGACCATGCGTGGAAAAAATGTCGGGAGACGGTTCGGCTGGGACTGTCACGGTCTTCCTGTCGAGAACGAGATGGAGAAGGAGTGGAAGATTTCGGGAAAACAGCAGATCGAACAGCTCGGGGTTCCCCTTTTTAATGAAGCATGCCGTTCCATCGTGCTTCGCTATACGGCGCAATGGGAGAAGGTCGTCGACCGCATGGGCCGCTGGGTAGATTTTGTCAACCAGTACCGCACCATGGACCCGCACTATATGGAAAGCATCTGGTGGGTGTTCAAAAAGATATGGGAGAAGAAGCTCGTGTATCAGGGCTTCCGGGTGCAGCCCTATTGCCCGCGCTGCGCCACGCCGCTTTCCAATTTCGAAATGAACGAAGGGTACCGCGAAGTTTCCGGGCCTTCGATCACGGTCACGTTTCCGGTGGCGGGGGACGAGCGGACGCAGTTTCTCGTCTGGACGACCACGCCGTGGACCCTGCCGTCGAAC
>JAFGOU010000460.1 GCA_016926315.1 Chitinispirillaceae bacterium | reverse complement strand
ATACGCTTTTAGCGTATATTTTGCGAGCTACAGTACCTTATGCCGCGGAGCCATACGATAACCATTTTTCCGGCTCCGCCGGCTTAGTTGAAATTTGAATGTTGGAAGTTCAAAACGAGGATCATTCTGCAGGAAAAATCCGACGGCAGGGAGTGATTTTTTGCTTTAAACGTTGAACTTTTTGAGGAAACAATGGCCTATATAAAAAACCTCTACGACACCAACTTTCTCGAGTACGCCTCGTACGTCATCAAGGACCGCGCCATTCCGCACATCGACGACGGACTAAAGCCGGTGCAGCGTCGCATCCTGCATACGCTCTGGGAAATGGATGACGGCAAGTTCCACAAGGTCGCCAACGCGGTCGGACAGTGCATGCGGTATCACCCTCACGGCGATACCTCCATTGGCGATGCGCTCGTGACGCTCGCCAACAAAGACCTGTTTATTGACAAACAGGGTAATTTCGGCAATATCTTCACCGGCGATCCGGCATCGGCCGTGCGATATATCGAATGCCGTCTTTCCACGCTGGCCAAGGAGACGCTGTTCAACCCCGAAATCACCGCATTTCTGCCCTCGTACGACGGCAGGAACCAGGAACCGGTGGTGCTGCCCGCGAAAATCCCGGTGCTGCTGGCGCTGGGCACCGAAGGCATCGCAGTCGGGATGGCGACCAGGATACTTCCGCATAACCTGATCGAGCTGCTCGAGGCCGAGATCGCCTGCCTGAACGACGACCAGCTCCTGCTGTTCCCGGATTTTTTAACCGGCGGGCTGGCCGACGTGTCGGAATACAACGACGGCAACGGCAAGGTATTGGTGCGTGCCAGGCTCGATACCAAAGACGACAAGAAGATCGTCATCCGCGAATTGCCGTTCGGCTCAACCACCGAATCGCTTATCGCTTCGATCGAGGACGCGGCGCGCAAAGGCAAACTCAAGATTGGCAGCATCAGCGACTTTACCGCCGAAAACGTAGAGATCGAGGTGCATCTGGCGCGCGGCGTGCATACGCGCGACACGGTCGATGCACTCTATGCTTTTACCGAATGCGAACAGACCGTCAACGTCAACCTGGTGGTGATAAAGGACAACAAGCCCGTGGTCACGACCGTGTCGGAGGTGGTGAAGCACAACGCCGACCGTCTGGTTGAGATCCAGCGCGCCGAGCTCAAGCTCGAGGAAAAACAGCTCAAGGACAAGCTCCACGCACGCACGCTCGAACAGATATTCATCGAAAACCGTATTTATAAAAAGATCGAGGACAAGGCATCGGCCCAGGGCGTGACCGACGCGGTGCTCAAAGGGCTTGAACCGTTTGCCGATGAGGTAAGGCGCGAAGTGACGCAGGAGGACGTCGAGACCCTGCTCAAGATACCGATAAGGCGTATCAGCCTTTACGATATCAACAAGGCAAAGCGGGAGATGCAGGAAATCAAAGACCGTCTTGCGCAGATCCGCAAGCACCTGGGCGCCATCACCGAATACGCCGTGGATTTCCTCGAAAAGATCATTGAAAAATACCGCGACCGGTTTCCGCGCAAAACCGAGCTTATATCGTTCACCAAAGTCGACGTGCGCGAGGCGGCGCAGCGCAATCTCAAGCTTCGATATGACCGTGATGCCGGGTATCTCGGCTATGAGGTGAACGGCAACGTGTTGTTCGACGTTTCGCCCTACGACCGGGTGCTCATCATCCGCAAATCCGGCGCCTACTCGGTCTGCGACGCGCCGGACAAGATGTTCGTTGACAAGGGGATGCTCTACTGCGGGTACGCCGACAAGGACACGCTGGCAAAGGTCGTTTTTTCCATTGTATACCGTGACAACGAGACCGGCCATCCCTATCTGAAACGGTGCAAAATCGAGCAATTTATTCTTAATAAGGGGTATATGATTGTCCCGGACAACTGCACGCCGCTCAAGCTTTCAATCCAGCAAACCGCCGCGGTAGTCGTCGAATACAAGCCGCTCCCGCGGATCCGGGTGCTTGAGGAGCAGTTTTTTGTCAAAGACTACCTGGTCAAGGGGGCCAAGGCCGGCGGCGTTCGGCTCGCTACCCGGGAGGTCAAATCAGCGAAGTTCATTTCGGACGAGGGTGAGCAGGAGGAGCTGGCGGTGAGGGAAGAAAAAGGGAACTGAAGCGGACAGGTTACTCCTGTTTCTTTGCCCCGCTGTTTTCGATCGCTCTGAACAGGGAATCGATCACCGAGTCCGGTGCAAAGTATTCCTTTTTTTCAACGGTTCCGTTTCTATAGCTGATCTGCGCGCATTTTTCTCCAGTGTTGTGGTATAACTGCCATAAATACTCCCGCTGTCCGTTATCATCATAGTATCCGATTATTGCGGGTTCGCCGTTGGCGTGGTACCATTTTGCAGGACCGTTCAGGCGGCCGTTTTTATAGGAGATGATGGACCGTATCCGGCCGTTTTTATACCATGAGCTGATCGAGCCGTCTTTTTTTCCGTTCATATAGGAAATTTCGATTTTCCTGTTTCCGGTTTTATAAAAAGAGCGGTACATGCCCTCTTTGACCACGGTGCCGGAATCGGTTATTTTGGTGAAATACCGCTCCCTGATCGTGCCGTCGGGGTAGGTGGTCTCGACAGGCTCCTGGGTCCGTGAATCGAACGGGAGGAGTGCAAGCAGACAAAAAAGGATTATCCCCGAATTCCGGCTGAAATTTGCGCAAGAACGATGCAAAACGGTTATTGACATAGGCAGATATACATCGTATCATAAGACCATGAAAAAAGGTTGAAAAAAAGGATCGTGTACAATAAACAACCGCTGTCGGGAATGGCGGTCAAAACGACTCCGTAATCTCCCGGAAATGCGGCCACCCCTGAATTCCGGTGAAATGCGAGGAACCCGTATGCCTGCCAGAAAGCGCTGGTATGACGCGTATAAGCCCTTTGCCGTGCAGCTCGAAACGCTGAAAACCGCACCGGTCAGCACCCGGGACCGTATCGTTGCCGGTGTTCTTGAAATCATTTCCGCCGATGCGCCGGAACTGCTGGAGAAATACCTGCTGGATTTTCCCCTCGATCAGAAAAAGCGGCGCTGGTACGATCAGGATGCCTATCTCTGGCTCATGGTCAACGGCCTGGAGTATTCCAGGCTGAGCCTGCTGAAAAAAGTCACCGCGTACATGGCGGGGAAGGGGACGGTATACGGGAAAAAAACGGAAATGAAAAAGACCAGCGCGCGAGCGTTGAAAAAAGCGAAAAAGCGCTGGCATGAGAAACGTCCCGCACGCAGGAGGGGGCGCTGAAAACGCCTTTACTTCGCATAGAGTATTGACGTCCTGATGCGTTCCGACTGTTCCTGGTCCGCCAGATAAGAAATAAGTTCAAGACCGAATGAAATCGCGGCGCCGACTCCTCTGGCGGTGATGATGTGCCGGTCGCGCACGAGCGGCTGCTCGGTCACGGTCGCGCCGACAAGCTCCTTCTCGAAACCCGGATAACAGGTTGCCTTCACTCCCTGCAGAATTCCTGCCTTGCCGAACACCAGCGGAGCGGCGCAGATGGCCGCGCAGAGCTGGCCCCGCTCATGTGTTTCGCGCACCAGCTCGAGGACGCGCGGCGACTCGGCTAGATTTCTCGATCCGGGCATGCCGCCGGGCAGGATAATGCCGTCCTGCCGGCCTGTAAAATCGCTTATGACGGCATCGGCAATCAGGGTGACATCATGGGAGCCCTTGACTTCACGCGCATTCAGGCCAAGAAGGGTTATACTGATTTTCGCCCGGCGCAGAAGATCGATATAGGTGATGGCTTCGGTCTCTTCGAATCCCGGGGCCAGGATGGTGATGATGTTCGGCATTTGGACCTCCTCTTGCCGTTATGATTGTTCAGGGTACCGATAATATTGCATACGAACGGACCGGTATCAAGGAAAATATGCCGTTACGATGGTTTTTTAAAAATACCATCGCCGGACGTTTAGAGCATCACGGTGCGATCCGATAATACCAGGTCGGCGGCGACTCCGGGAAACAGCGGTTGATCATCAGCAGCAGGGTGAGCGGCCGGGTTGATTTGAGCGGAGAGACCATTCTGGTACGGTTCTGCAGTGCGGGAAAGCAACAGGCGATTTTTTCTCCCGGCGATGTCGCGGCCAAGGGAAGGGTGAACGATGAGAGCCCCTGCGATCGCACCACAAGGGTGTCGTTGCTCCACCAGGTTCGGATGAAGGCATCACCCTCAGAGAAGCGCCAGTCGATGATATGGTCGGGAAGATTAGGGAACCCCGGAATAAACGTCCAGGCGACAGCAGATGAATGCGGCCGGGACCAGGTGCGCACCAGATCCGCGAGCGACCCCATTTCTCTGGCGCGGTAATCGAATCCATGCGCTTCATCGGGATAAACCTGTTCAATGATCCTGATCCCCTGTTGTTTCAATGCCGAGGTGAACCGGGACACCTGCCCGATCGGATAGATATGGTCCTGCCCGGCGTTGACATTATAAATGGGCCGGTGCATGAGGTTGGCGGGAACAAGCGTCATGCCGAGCGAGGGCAGCATGCCGCCGAAACCGGAGACCGCCATGAATCCGGCAAAGGGCGCATTGATGGTGTTCGCCGCGGCGTAGCAGCCGGTCGCGCCGTCGGACACGCCGGCCAGGAACACCTTGTCGGGATTGATCGGATAGTGCAGGGTCATGAACCGCAAAGTCTGCAAGATCCGGGAGAGTCCCGCCGGGCCCCACCAGGGGGTGGATCGGTTCGCGGAAGGGCTCGCGAGAAAAAGATCAAAGGTATCGGCCAGGGCTTCGAGCATGAGGAAGGCGCTGTCGCCCTTGTCGATCCGCTGCGACCCGGTCCCGCCATGCAGGTAGATGATCAGCGGGTAGGAGGTGTCGCTTCGTATCGCGGCGGGTGTCCGGTAGCCAAGCCCGTAGACGGCACCCGTGCTGTCGGTAAGCCGCAAACGGCGGTCGCCCGCCGGCGCGCTGTCGGAAGGAACGCGGAGCCGGGTATCGAACAGCACGCTGTCGGCACAATGCCGCGCCATAGCGGCGAATGCCGTGGATTGGGGGTTGACAAAAAACTCGCGGACATCGGCTGGCGTGCAGCGGGAAGCGGGGTGCCGGGAACATCCGGAAAACACGAAAAGGGCGATCAGCGTCGAAAGAAAAACCGGGCGACACGGCCGGCGTGTCATGTCGCGAGAAGGCTTTTTTCAAAGACCGCGCGAGTGCTGTACACCGGGACCGCAAGGCTGAAGCCGACGATTGAAAAGGTTTCGCTGATCTCCGGGTTCGGACCGATGATCGTCGCCTGTCCGCCTCTGGCTTTCAGCCGTTTTTGAAGGTTCAGAATGATAGTCAGCGCGCTAGAGTCGATCTGCGAGACGCTCGTGAGATCGACCGCCACGCGAGGGGTGTCGAGACGTTCCAGTTTATCGAAAACCATGCGGACGGTATTGAATGACTTGACGACGAATTTTCCCTTGAGATGAAGGATATGCCAGTCATTCCACGTTTCGCTGGTGATTGACAGATCGGCAGGTTGTTCCATGGGCGAATTCCTTACTGAAAGGACCGTTGCGTATAAAAGTATAAATAACGATGTCAGGGGAAGCAATAGTAATCTTCGGCCTCAGCGCGGCGAAGAGGATGGGTAACGGGAACCATGGGAAAGGCGAAGACACGACCGTTATTGAAGTTGAGGATGACGGCGCCTGACGGTGTGCGGGGCGTGGCGGGGACGCTCTTCCGTTTTTTACCCTTACGTGAAGCCACAACAGGAAAAATGAGAGCCGTATCGGCTCCGGCCGCTGCAATGCGGATACCGCGGAACCCTCCGCCGGAGATGACCGAGCAGGTGCATTTCCGGCATGGCGTCCATGATGCAATGACGGAATCGGTACGGGAGGATTCCTTCTCCTCATAACCTTTGAAAATTGAAGAAGGGGACTGTCGTGGTATCGTCAGGATCACGGCGGAAGACAATGCTTTGACCTGCGCCATCAACGTGGCGGCCGCGCCGTCATCTTCTTCGGGAACGAGCAGGACGCTTGCCCGGCCGGAGCCTTGGTGCCTGAGCCAGGGAAGGACCTCTCGTTCGATATCCCGCGGCGAACATCGGGCAAGCGACGGGCTGGCCAGCCAGAGGGTGTTGTCCGGCCACTTGATGCCGGCCAGTGCGCTCCTGGGCAGGTCGAACCTGACCGCTTGAACGGTTCCGGTCAACCGTCTGAAGGTCAGGTCGGCGGGAATAAACACCATTGCCGCGGCAAGGGATATGAGGAGGTATCTGCCGACTCGTTCACTTCGGACAGCCGCGATTCCAATCAGGAGAAGCGAGAACGCGACGATCATTTCCGTATACGGCACCGGGAAAGCGGCCTGGCTCCATGGAAACCGCATCGCGAGATGTCCCGTACCGACAACGATATCAAGGAAGCGTTCTGCGGTCCAGAGCGGTATACCTGCGATAAAAGGCAGCGTCATTTCAAAAAGGAGCCCGGCAAAAAACCCCCACATGCCTGCCGTCATGGCAGAAACCGCGATAAGATTGGCAATGATGCCGAAAAAAGAGACCGTACCGAAATGGTAGAGCAGGATCGGGGCGGTGGCGAGAAAACTGATAAGGGAAATGGAAAGCGAGGAGAACAGAAACACGACGACCGGAGCGGCAAACCGGCTCCTGACCCGCGGGCAGTAGCGAAACAGCGCGGGGAAAAGTGTCAGAAGGGCGGTGGTGGCTGCAAAAGAGAGCTGATAGCCGGGGCTTGCAAGGCTCTCCGGAGAGAGCAGCAGCCAGACCGTTCCGGCCAGCCCGATGGTCTGCATAGGGTAGTTCTTTCGCTCAAAGAGCAGAGAGACGATGACGAGGGTTGTCATCACTGTTGCGCGGAACAGCGAAGGAATCATGCCGATGAAAAGCAGGTAAAGCCATAGTGCGGCGATGCAGATAAGATGCGGCGCAAGCCTGCCCAGTGGAAGCAGGCGGAGGAGAAAATAGAGCGCACCCGTAAGAATCGCGGTATGGAGGCCGGATATGGCGATCAGGTGGTAGATGCCCGCGACACGGAAGTGCTCTTTAAGCGATGGGGAGAGGTACTCCTTGTCGCCGAGGAAACAGGCATGGAGGAGCGCCCGCAAATCGTAGTCGCTGATTTTTCTGATGGCAGCGTCGGCATTGCCGCGGAACGCGATAGAGTGTTTTTCAAGAAGTGAAAGACGGTTGGTTGCCGATTCACCCGATTCTGCCTCAAGGTAGCCCCACACCCCCTTTGCCATCATGGCGTTATATTCATCGTACGCATGGGGATTCTTCCTGACACGGGGCGGTGAAAAACGGCCGGTGACGGTTATGGTACCATACTGCGACGGTTCAAACGGAAGGGTGCAGTTCAGGGTGATCCCCTTGAGCGTTCTGCCCGGGTCGCCGGAAAGGGAATCGATTTTAAGCAGGAAGTGGAAGTTTTCAAACCACGGCATCGGCGGGGAGACGATGGTACCGGAAAGGGATATCGGCTGTGCATCCATGCATAGTCCGTGAAGCGTACGATAAACGGTTCGCTGATGCGATTGAGCGGCAGAGGTGATCAGTATGGCGCAAAAAAAGAAGGAGATGAACCTGATCGCGATCATCCGCGTTAACACGCCTGGTACTAGCAGAAGGAGCGCCAGTACGCCAAGGGTGGCGGGAGAAGCGGCAGTGGTGAGGGCTGATAACGCCGGTATGCCGGACAGTGCGATGCCCAGGGAGACCGCAATCCACGCGATAACGCCCGGCAGATGAAACCAGATCATGCCGGTCCTGAACGTGCCGCTCAGGAAGCGATTGAGGCTCGTTACACCGCTTGTTACTTCCTTGGTCGTGCCGGTATCGGATGTCATCGGTGCCATGGTATGGAAAAAATGACCAATACGTACCCTTTCAGCTTACAAAATTATATAATGGAAATCGGGGGTTTTACTGGAAAGGAAGAGCGGTTACATGAACGCTGATAGCCGCGGCAAGATACTGGTCGTTGACGATGAGCCTGAAATCAGGCAGATGATCGTTGACTTTCTGCGGGATAGCGAACGGTACGAGGTCACCGATGCCAATGATGGCGTTCAGGCGCTGGACCTTCTGGCCAAAGAACCGTTTGATCTCGTACTGTCCGACATCAACATGCCGGGTATGAAGGGGTTCGACCTGCTCAAACTGGTGAAGGAAAAGCACCCCGGAGTCAAACGGGTGCTTATTACCGCGTACAATGTCGAAGACTATCTCGAACTTGCATTGAACTACGACATCGGAAACATATTTGTCAAGACCGCGCCGTTCAATTTCAACGAGCTTTCCGTCATCATTAAAAACCTGCTTTCAGACACCATTTTCGGGCTTGAGCAGTATTTCGATCCGTCGGCGAAAAAGAACGACTTCCTCATCAAGAACGCCCGGCACCTCGACCACCACGCCCGGGTGGTCTCCGAGCTGATCGGCGATTACAAACGGTCAAAACGGCTTGAAGTGGTCATCGTCGAGCTTTTGACAAACGCGATATTTTACGGCATTCGCAGCGAGTCGCCCGAGCGCAAGGACGAATGGGACGTGAACTGCGAGCTTCCCGACGACAAGGCAATCGCGGTGACGGTGATGCGCGACGACGATAAATACGGACTTTCGGTGTGCGACAAGGGCGGTCGGCTTAAAAAAACCGATGTTCTCTACTGGATGAACCGGCAGATCGCCCGCGACACCACCGGGCTGCCGGTGGGGTTGTTCGACGCCCACGGACGGGGTCTCTTTATCGCCCGCCGCTATATCGACCGTCTGATCGTGAACGTTCATAACGGCGTGCGTACAGAGATCATCATCATTAATTATTT
>JAFGOU010000042.1 GCA_016926315.1 Chitinispirillaceae bacterium | reverse complement strand
TACGACATCAAGCCGGTCGCCGACAAGCACGGTGAGCGCAACCACGAAATCGTCAGGCAGTATCAGCAGGGCGTTTCGGGAACCCGG
The DNA here is from genome assembly GCA_016926315.1 of Chitinispirillaceae bacterium. Next base: position 5,271 of record JAFGOU010000042.1, on the reverse strand, counting down.
CTGGCCCGCAAGTTCAAACTTTCCATTTCGCAGGCGTACCGGGTCATCAATTCGACAAAAGGGAAAAAAGGCGGGAAGCGATGATGGTTAGCCGCCTCCTTGCCGGTACATGATGCCGATCGTTCAGCCGTAATGCGGCAATCGGTCTTCCCGCCGTACCGCCGGGAAAAACCGGAGACCGCAGTGCGCCGGCGAGGCTGGACCAGGCGGTAGCATATGCCGCCGTTGTTGCCGTACAGGAACGGAAGGCGCACCGGACCGTGAATCGGCCTTTTTTCAGAACCCTCATACTCTCCTCCACCTCAAATACTATTTTCATGATCGTCTACTGAAGGGGACCGGATGAAAAACGATCGTACGCCGGTTGAGCGGGTGTTTGGAAGCGCGGGGGAACTCGCCCGCTGGCTTGCACCGTTGCGTGCCGCCAAAAAAACGCTCGTGACCACCAACGGCTGTTTCGACATCATCCATTCGGGTCATGTCCGCTACCTTACCGAGGCGGCGCAGAAAGGCGATCTGCTCGTGGTGGGTGTCAATGCCGACGCCGTGGTGCGCAAGCTCAAGGGCGAAGGGCGTCCCCTGCGCCCCGAAGATGACCGCGTGCTGACCGTGGCGGCGCTTTCCATGGTCGATGCCGCCTTTATTTTCAGTGAAGACGACCCGCGCGCGTTTCTTGAGACGCTGCGCCCTGACCTGCATGTAAAGGGCGGAGACTACACCGAAAAGATCATCGAGCGCGAAACCGTGGAGCGCCACGGCGGGAAAGTGGCCATTGCCGGTTACGCGCAGGGTTATTCAACGACATCGATCATCAACAGGGCGGCCGGATAGACGGGCGCCCTGCGCTTTTTTAAAAGGGGACAACCACCTATGGCCATTTACATGACGGAAGCGCTGCTCAGGCAACGGCTGCAATCAAAACCGGACTCGCTTGCTTTTTCGCGGCTGGCGGACCTGTACCGCAAGTCCGGAAATATCGCACAGGCCATTGACCTCTGCTCCAGGGGCGTGCAACGGCATCCGGAGTACGTGACCGGTCATATTATCCTCGGGCGCTGTTACCTCGAACAGGAAAATCTTGACAAAGCGGTTACCGCCTTCCTGGGCGCCTGCAGAATCGACCGGCGTAACATCGTCGCCATGAAGATGCTTGCCGATATATTCATGCGGCAGGGATTGCGCGAAAAAGCCGGAGATCTGTACGCGCTTCTCGCCGGAATCGACCCGTACAACGACGTGCTCATGCGGAGCGCGTCGGCGAACCGGGGAACCGGCAAGCGCGACCTTTACGATATCCTCGGCATCCCGCCCGAAGCGGGGACGCCCGTTGACATTGATGCGGCCGTTCCCGACGCTGCCGCGACCATGATCGTGAGCCCGCAGGAGCTCGGCATCGAACCCGCGGCGCCATCCTCCGCCGGGCAGGTTGATGTCAGGGCCGCGACCGAGCTGACCGGCGATGTCGATATCGACAAGGTGATAGCCGAGGCCACCGAAATCACGGGCAGCGATATTGCCGATCGCATGACCAGCATGTTCGGCGAAGATGAGAAGGTGGCCGAAGCCGCTGCTCCTGCCGCCGAACCCGTGCCGGAAAGCGCTCCCGAGGAGAAAGCCGGGGAGCCGGCGTCCGAAACGATCGAGGTGGAGCCGCTTACCGAGGTGCCGGACGGTGACACGATCACCGCGCGCATCGACGACCTGTTCGGCAGAGATACCCTGCGAATGCCGCCGATCAAGGAGGCCGGCGGGGAACCGCCCGCTCCTTTTGACGAGAGGGAATCGATGGTCGAAGAACTCATGCCCCTTCGTGAAGAGGGCATGGAAGAGACCATGATCCTTGACGCCAGCATGATGAAACTGTCGGCAACCCCGGCCACGCCGGTCGAACCAGCCTCGGACGTTCCCGGTCCCGAAAGGGGAGGGGAGGCGGACGGAGAAAGCGAAGCCGTTTCAATGGAGCCGGAACTGGTGACCGATGCGCAGGAAAGTGCCGCCGGGGAACTGTTCAAGGACGCCGGCATGCAGGAGGAGGCGTTATTCGAGGCGCCGGAAGCCGCATCGGGAGATACCGGCGTCGAAGCCGTTACGGAATTGATCGTTCCTGCGGCGGAAGGCGCCGGCGAAGATATGCTTTCGGGCGAAGACGTTGCCGAAAGGATCGGACACCTTTTTGAAAAGAAAGAAGACGGCGGCGAGCCCGCGGTAGAACCGTCAGCGGCGCTCGAAAAAACGCCGGAGCAAACCGGGCCGGGCGCCGGCGCGGAGTTGTTCGCACCCGCGGCTGCGTTGGAGAAAGAACGTCCCGTTGATCTCGCCGCCGGTGAAGCCGTATCGGGTGATGACGTGGTGGAGCGGCTCGATGAGATTTTCAAAAAGGAAGTTGATAAACTGGAAGCAGCCGGAACGGCCGTGGTGTCGCTCGGCGTTCCCGGCGTGGAGGTTTCTGCCGACGCGACCATCATGGCCGACTCCTCGGGCGGGCCCGACGAGTTCGATGCGGGCGACGAACTCCTGGACGAACTGCTCGAACAACCGCTGTCAACCACCGCTCCGGCACCTGCCCCCGTCGAAGCTGAAGCGGCCGACGCGGCGATTATCGAGATCGAAACCTCTTCGCCGGTCATCGACGAAACAGCCGAATCCTTCCGCCCCGTTCCGGGTGAAGACACGATTACCGGCGACGACGTGGTGGAGCGGCTCGAAGGCATTTTTGAAAAGAAAAAGGACGGGGAGGCACAACCGCCGGAAAAGCCCATGGTGTCGCTCGGCATGGCCGATGGCGACGAGGAAACCGCCGGCGAAAGAACCGTTGTTTTCGAGTCTTTGCCGGAGCGCGCACCTGCCCCCGTCGAAGCCGAGGCGGCCGACGCGGCGATTATCGAGATCGAAACCTCTTCGCCGGTCCTCGACGAAACAGCCGAATCCCCCCGCCCCGGTCCGGGTGAAGACACGATCACCGGCGACGACGTGGTGGAGCGGCTCGAAGGCATTTTTGAAAAGAAGGACGTGACGGATGTGCGGGAGGATGCCGCCAAGACCGCTGCACAGCCGCGTGAAGACACGGCGGAAACATCGGAATCCGTTATCGAGACCGTGGACATCATTACGGGCAGCGACGTCGAAAAGCGGCTCAGCGAATATTTCAGGGAGGAGACGGAACCGCCCGGCCATCCTGAAGACGGCGCGAAAAGCCGTCCCGTCGCAGGCGAACCGGTGTTCGAGCATGCCGAAGATGCCGAGGAGACGATCATCGCCGGAGATCTCGACGACCTTTTTCTCATTGACGGAAAGAAACCGCGTTCCGCCGGCGCCCCGGTGGAACCGCTTGACGAGGAGGAACCACCCTCCGGCATGACCGAAACGCTCGATGCGTTGGCGCACGAAGGACGGGTATTAACCGACGAGCCGGAGAAGCTGGAGGGCACTGCGGTGTTCGAGGATTTTGCTCCCGGCAGCGTGCCTGAAGCGCCGCCTCGCCCGCCCGAGGTCCCGCTGTTTCTGACGGAAACGGGAACCTCCGGGGAAGGCGGAACCGTCATCGACGATGGCGATAAAAAGGACCTTCCCGGCGATCTTCCCGACCATGTGCTCACCCCCACGCTCGCCGATCTTTACTTTCAGCAGGGACAGCCGCAGCTTGCGCTGAGCATCTACCAGCGCCTCCTGCAGAAGAACGGTGAAAATGAGAAGTACAAGGAGCGGATCGCCGAGATCGAAAAGGCGATTGCCGAAGGCATTGCCGGACCGCAAGTGAATGAGGAGGGCGGCGCATCGCCGGCTCCCCGCCCGAAGAAAGTCGCAGCGGGAGCGTCTCGGCCGGTCCGCAGTACCAAGAAACGGTCGCGTGCCCCGGACGAGACGGAACGACCGCTCTCCGGCGTCAAGCTCAAGAGACGGCCTAAAATAGTGTGGCGTAAAAAAACGGTAAGGAAGTAACGGATGGCCGCACCCTCACTTTTGAGGATGCAGAAACGTCGGCTTTCGCTGGCACGCACGATACTGAAAGGCCGCCGATGCTCCCAAATGCTTCTTTCCGATCCCATCGACGTGGAGTATGTCTCCGGTTTTCGCGCTTCGTACGTTTTTCTGCTCATCGGCCGCACCACTCGGCAATTGTTCACCGATTTTCGCTATCAGGAGGAGCTCGCGGCGTTCTGCCGCCGCAACCGCGGCTGGAAGGGCACGATCCTAAATGCCGGCGATTATTCGCCGCTTGCGCATCACGCCGGCAAGCGGCCCGTTATCGCCTTTCAGGCCGATGTCATGACCGTCGCGCTTCTGGGTAAAATCAAAAAAGCCGTTCACGGCGTCCGTTTCGTACCCCTTCCTGCCGGGGCGGCCGCCCCTTTTTGTGTAAAGGCACTGCAGGAGCAGCGGCTTGTCGGGGCGGCGGCGGCGATCGGCGACAGCGCCCTCGGCGCCTGGCTTCGTACCTTGCGTTCCGGGGTCAGCGAGAGTGACGCGGCGCTTGCGCTCGACCGCGCCTGCGCCGAGCATGGTTCCGAAAAAAGCGCGTTCGATACCATCGTGCTGTTCGGCGCGCGTACCGCACTGCCGCACGGGCGTCCCGGCAACGCCCGTCTTAAAAGGGGTGATTTCGTGCTGGTTGACTTCGGATGCACCGCCCGCGGATTCTGCTCCGACATGACGCGAACGTTCGTGTTCGGCGCCGCGAGCGAACGCCAGCGGGAGATCTACGGCATCGTGGCAGCGGCGCAGGCCGCGGCACGCGCCGCCGTTTCGCCGGGCCGCACCGGAAAGGAGCTCGACGCCGTGGCGCGCTCCATCATCGAAATGGCCGGGTACGGCAACGCGTTCGGTCACAGCCTCGGACACGGCATCGGGCGCCGGGTACACGAGGCTCCGCACCTCTCCTCCCGCAGCGCCGAGGTGCTTGAAAATGGAATGACCATTACCATCGAGCCCGGCATCTATTTGCCCGGGTTCGGCGGCGTAAGGATCGAGGACCTGATGCTCGTCACCGCGACCGGCGGCCGGCCGCTGACGAGGTTTGCAAGGGAGTTGACGGAATTGCAGGTTACGGGATGAGACTTACGGTTTTTTAGGCAACCCGGTTCCGAGGGTTGATGATCGTCGTCTTTCGGCTTTGGGAACCAGCCTGTCGCTTCTGCCCTGAGATCCCTCGCCTCAGGCCCGGGATGGGGGGCTGTACGGTAAATGCTGAAAGGACAATAGCGATAGCGATAGCGACAAGATACAGGAAAATCCCTTCCCGGCCTGTCATTCCGAGTGAAACGAGGAATCTCG
>JAFGOU010000459.1 GCA_016926315.1 Chitinispirillaceae bacterium | reverse complement strand
CCTCTCGTTTGGGGAATATCGATAAAATGAACTCGGAACTGTCAAAGAACAACTATTTTAGACCCATTGGAATCAAACTAGAACCATTATATTTAGGTACATTATGGCTGAATTGAATCTGCGTTTTTATATTGATCCTGAAACAGGATGTCCGCATATTTATAACCATCGAGTGACCGAAGAAGAGGTGGAAGAGGTGTTATACCGGCCTGGAGAGGACCGAAATGGCCGCGAAGGTTCAAGGGTAGTGCTTGGCAGGACAAGCAGAGGGAGGCATTTGAGGGTGATTTATGTGCCGGATCCGGTTCCAGGTAGTATTTTTATCATCACAGCGTATGATTTAGAAGGAAAACCATTGGCGGCTTATAGACGTCGTCTGAAAAAAAGAGGTAAAAAATGAAAAAAAACCATTTTCCAGCCGGATGGGCCGAAGATAAAGTCCGCAGGGTGATTAAACATTACGAAAGACAGTCTGCGGAAGAAGCTGCATTGGAAGATGAACGGGCGTATAAAGATCAGAAGCAGACATTTATTGAGGTCCCTGTAGAACTGGTGCCGTCCGTCCGGAAGTTGCTTGCCAGACACGTCGGATAAACAGCCGACTGCGCCTTAAAAATTCACGCATCAAAAAATCCGCGGTTTAACTCACCATGAACTTCGCGGTGTATTGCTCTCCGCCGCTCCTGACCATGACGAGATAGCAGCCTATCGTCCTTGTCTTGGGCCGCCAGAGCACGGCGTTCGACGTCACGCCGGTCATCCGGTCGACGACCCGGCCGGAGAGGTCGTAGAAATAGAGGTCGCAGGAGCGGGAATGAGAGGGAAGCACAATAGTGACGCTCGACGCCATGGGCCCACGGCTGACGGCGATTCTTTGGGCCGTTCGGGGTATGGTGCCGTTGTCAATAACCCGGTTGGCGTGTCGCTCGTAGCCGAGAATCGTCATGTTGTTGTTGCAAATCAGAAAAACTCTTTTGTTTAGAGTGTCGAGAAGGATATTCTGCAGAGAATTCTGCCGATGTATGTCATCGCGGTAGATGGCGTTGTTCGATTGAGCGGTAGCATAAGGATGTGGATCACCGACGTGGGAGACGAATAATTCGGTGGCAGTATCGCTCGGCGCAGGCGCAGTTGCATTATGGGCCGAATATGCATAAATGATAAAAGCATTCGTACAAAGGTTTTCTGTCGAAGAGATGTAGTGGCCCGTATTATATGCGTTTGCATATGGTGAGGAATCGGTAAAAACGATATTTCGATTCGAGAAGTGGTCATCTATTTCTAAATTGCGCCAGTACGATTTTGTCGTACCCCCCATCCCAAAGGAATAGTAGCAATCGATAGGTACCAGTATTTTGTTGTCAGAAAATCCTTGGATATATGGTCTGTAACATTCATTTCTTCCTCCTGTATAAGCAGTATACGCTGTTTCCAACAAGTGCTCGGGAAAAGATGTTAATCCTGAAGAGGATATGCCGATAGTGTAAAAAAAAGTTGAATCCCGCCAAGTAGTCATATAGTCGTAGTGTTTAACATATAGAACAGCCAATAACGTATCGTTTAATAATAAAATCCTGTTTTCTTTATTTCCTGTTGTAATTGTCATGGAGTCTATGAGAACAAGATTGGTATCCTGAATCTGGTACATCTGCAACTGGTTTATTGATAAAACCAGTATGCGGTCCTGAAAAGTTATTACCCTGGTTTTAGTATAGGAATTGCAGATGTTAGAAGCGGACTTCAGGTATACCGGTATCAGTGAACGCAAAGGATAAGCGAGAGCGGTCGCGGAATCGATGTATCCCACAAAGACGGGATGTGCCGAATCTTTGACGTCTATCACCGAAAACATGCCTGCAGGTGAGGGGTTTTCCTTGAGAACGATGGTGTCTCCTGACCGTGCGGACCATCCTGTCGAATCGCAGGAGACCGGAAAATCGCTGAGTTTCAGGAATTGAACTGTCTGTTGAGGCTGCTGCCCTTTGAAGGTATAGGTCGAACAGGGGGCGGAAAAAATGGAATCGATAATCGTAAAAGCCGCGACTTTATAATTGTACCACGTATTCGCTGAAGCCGTATTGTCAAACCAGACGACCGAATCCATGCGTTCCGGATTTGTGCTTGTAATCTGCGCAATCAGGCTGAAGGAAGAAGAGAATTCCTGATCACGATAAATCCGGTATCCGGTTTCGCAATTGGCGTTGTCGGAAATTCTGATACGGACGGAAGTTGATGTATCATAATTCCAGTGAACAGAAATCGACGGCTGGTTAAAGATCGTTGTCCGTGCAAGCGTCGTTACCTGCACGCTGTTTGACGTGTCTGATACTTCGGTCGCGCTGTACGCGATAACTTGATACGTATAGAGCGTTGACGGTCGCAGGCCGTTCATGTCCGTATAGGTGAGCTGGGTCGAAGTCTTGACTGAATCAAGAAAATGGTATGTAGTCTCGGTCGAGTCTTTGCGCTGGAGAATATATCCCACGGTACCGGCGTCGTTGTTGCGCCATGAGAGTTCAACGCTGCTGTCGCTCAGGGCCGTGGCGCTGATCAGATACGGCGCGTTGAGGGCGTAGGAAACCGAAGCGAGGACAAGGCCCCAAAAAAACCTTTTCATGGAATCCTCCTCATTGAAGAGAGGAAATTTCCTTCCTTTACATAACATATATCAATATACTACAAAATATCAAGAAAACGCTTATTTTTTTGGGGGGGGGTAATTGTATTGAAAGCAAGGGGTTAAGGGATATTTTTAAGCGTGCCGGCGGCGCTGGAGGTGCTTTTTGATGAAGTAAGCAGCACCCAGTACCAGAATCGCCACCACCGCGATGTCAACGTAGTGGCTGTAGTGCATGACCGTCTCCCACCTTTTTCTCAGATAGAAACCGCATACCGTCAGGAACGCGTTCCACATGCCGGCGCCCATGATGGTGTAAATCGAAAATTTGAGGAGGTTCATGCGGCCGGTGCCTGCCGGTATGGAGATGAGGTGCCGTACCACCGGAATAAACCGGCAGATAAAAATGGTCGCTTCGCCGTATTTATTGAAAAATCTTTCCGTTGCAACAAGGTCCTCCCGGTCGAGCAGCAGGAATTTACCGAAGCGGTCGATGAACGGCTTGCCGCCGTACCGGCCGATCCAGTAGGAGAGGAGGGAGCCGACAATACTGCCGAGCGTGCTGAAAAGGATGACCAGAGTAAAAGTGAACTTCGATTCCGCGACCAGGAACCCGGCGAAAGGCATGACCGCTTCGCTTGGTATGGGAAAGACCATGCTTTCCATGATCATGAGGACGAAGACACTGACGTATCCTGTCTTGTCGATGAACGCCGTGGCGAACTGCGCGATGAATTCCGTGATGCCCATGGACGGTTATCCTTTCTCCTGCCAGCCGTGTCTGCCCGTGAGCGGGACGAACACCACGCCGCCCTCGCTCCGCTGTTCGATACCTTGTTCTCTTTTGTCGCATACGATAAGCTCCTGATGAAACCGGTCGCCTATCGGAATGACCATCCGGCCGCCGATGTCCAGCTGCTCGACGAGCGTTTCCGGCACCGACGGCGCCGCGGCCGTGACCATGATCTTCTCGTACGGAGCGTGCTGGGTCCATCCCGCGCTCCCGTCGCCGTTTTTGAACGCGATGTTCTCGTACCCCATGCCGCGAAGCCGCTTACGCGCGCTCTCCGCGAGCCCGCGCACGGATTCGACCGAGTAGACCCTGCGGGAAAACTGCGCAAGGATCGCGGTCTGGAAACCGGAGCCGGTGCCGATTTCAAGTATTTTTTCGTCCTTTTTCAGCTCAAGGAGCTGCGTCATGAGCGCTACAATATAAGGCTGGGAGATGGTCTGGCCGCTGCCGATGGGAAGGGCGTTATCGTCGTAGGCCTGAGCGTACATGGCGCCGTCCACGAACTCATGCCGCGCTACTTTGCGGAACGCGTCGAGCACACGCTCGTCGGTTATGCTTTTTGACCGCAGGATTTTTATGAGCCGCTCACGGGCCACGTCGTGGTTCAGAAATTCCATAGAGTCTGAGTCGTATCCATATGCCGAGGACGGCCCTTATCCATCGTAACGTGTCCGTCAAGTGGGAAATATGGCTTTGGCCCCTCAAATATAATGTCTGCACCGGAACGGAACGGACGGGAAAACCGAGCCGTGCCGCCTTGAGGATCACTTCCGACTCCATGGTATATCGCGTGCAGGTTATGGTGATCCCGCGCAGGAGCCGCGCCGAATAGAGACGGTATCCGCACTGGCTGTCCGGAACCGGGACCCCGCACAAAAGGCTCAGTATGCGTGAGGTAAGGGCATTGGAAACGATACGCGAAAGGGGCATGCCGCTTTTCGCGAATTTCCGCCGTCCGATGCAGATGCCGGTTTCGGGGTGACGGCGGAACTCCTCAACGAACAGCCCGAGGTCCGCGACCGCGTGCTGACCGTCGGCGTCCATGGTGATGACCGCTTCCGCTCCTTTTTCAAGGAGGATCGTGAAGCCGGTGGCCAGCGCGGCGCCTTTGCCCCTGTTTTCCGCGTGGCGCGCATGGTTTATGCCGGTGCGGGAGCACAGCTCACCGGTGGCGTCCGTTGAACCGTCGTCGACGACGCATACGTGTGCCGCGGGAACCGCGTTAAGCAGTTCCGGCAGAAGGCCGGCAAGCGACGAGGACGATTGATAAGCGGGAATACATACGAAAATATCCCGCGGCCAGTTTTCGGGGGAAAGGTTCATGGCGCAAGCGCTTTCTGAATGCGCGCCGTGAGAAAGTCTGCGGCATTTCTGTCCGATCCCGGTTCTATCGGCGCGCCGAGCCGGATGACGACGCGGGTGAACGGTTTGGGGATGCAAAAACGGTCCCAGGAGCCGAGGCGCCATGCTTTTTCCGGCAGGGCGCTTACCGGGACAACGCTCGCGCCGGAAATGAGCGCGATCTGCGCAACGCCCCTTTTGACGATTTCGCGCGGCCCCCGCGGTCCGTCCGGCGTGATGACGATGTTGTTTCCCCTGCGCAGTTCCCTGATGCACGCCCGTACGGCCGGCGCGCCGCCGCGGCTCGACGAGCCGTAGATGACCGCGTGGCCCCAGCGCGCGGCCACGGCGGAGGCCCTTGCGCCGTCCCTGCTCTGCGATATGACCGCGGTCTTGCCGGTGTTCCTGAAATAGTAAGCGAGCTGAAGAAGGTGCGAGTGCCAGAATGCATACATGCGGCCCTTGCCGCTGTCATGAAAAGGGTTCAGGCCGCAGGGATCGTCCATTGAGAAACGCCACGTCCGGCCGAGCACTTCGCCGAGGAGATAAATAGAAGCGCTTACCGCGTCAAAAGGGATTTTTTCCTGGTGCTCTGTCATGGCGGAAGTTTCAGAAAAGATACATCCGGCGCGTTTTTGATGAAACGGCTCTTGACTTTAGCCTGATGAAAGTGCGATTTTATAACTGTCTTTCCGTGTACCAGGACATACAACCCTGTCCTTTCATCACAGAACGGAGTCAACGATGAAAAAGTATCTGACGGTGTTCGCCGCCGCGGCGTTTCTTCTTTTCGGCTGTTCGACCGTTAACACCGAGAAATGCCTTCAGAAAGAGGGCTTCAAGAGCTGCGAAGATCTGAAGGCCGCAGCGGAAAAGGCCGTGGGAAACGACGAGGTCATCCGGTTCCACAACGTTGCGAAGAAGTGCCGCTGCGGCGAAATCGATACGCTTGATGTGAAGCGCGGCCCACGGTAAGAATCCCGCATAGTGCCGACCGATAAAATCTCCAGAATCCGGCTGTTTTTCAGCCTGCTCACGGATGCTGGCGCGTTGTTCCGCCACCTTTGTCGCACTCCTCACCCTGGCCGAACCGGCGGGAGCGAGCGTTCTTGCCTGGCTCGCGCCGGGCGAAGCGGTCACGGTGCAGACCGCTCTGGGCGCGCTGCCGATTTTCGCCGGCATTTACATCGCGTCAAGAGAAGAATCGAAGAGACAATAGCGTTTTCAGAATCGGCTTATTTAACGGGACAGCATGGAACAGGATATATTTTTCTCCCCTGAGGAGAACAGCCCGAAAATAATGAAAATAGCGATTGTAAATCCTCCGTGGGTATTCGCCGGTGCAACGACCGGGGTGCGCTCCGGCTCACGCTGGCCACATATCCGCTCGAATTTTTTTAAAACATTTCCCTTTCCCTTCCAGCTTGCCTACGCTGCGGCGGTGCTCAAACGTCGCGGTCATGACGTGTTTTTCCGCGACAGTATCGCCGACGGCACGTCTTTGGAGCGCCTGGTTGCGCTGATCAGGGATTTTTCTCCTGACGTCGTCTTTCATGAGGTCACCACCCCCACGCTTGCAAGCGACCGCTCGTTCATTGAATCGGTGAAGTCGCAAATCGGCTGCACGGTGGTCTGCGGCGGCCAGCTCGCGACCTCGTTTCCCGAGCGTGTGCTTGACATCGCTGACTACGCGATAGCCGGTGAATGCGAGGAGGTACTCGCCCGTCTCGTCGGCGCGATTTCGGAACATGCGCCGGTTGACGCGATCCCCGGACTCGCGTTTCGCAGGAACGGCGCCGTTACAAAAAATCCGCCCGAACTTATTGCAGATATTGATTCGCTTCCGTGGCCCGACCGTTCGTGTGCGCCTGTCAGGAGCTATCAGGAGACGCTCACCTTGCATCACCCTGATGCTACTATGATCTCATCGCGCGGATGCCCTTTCCGCTGCACGTTCTGCCTTGAATCCTATGTGTTTAATCATAAGCCCAATTACCGCGCACGTCGCGTCAGGGACGTCGTCGACGAGATGGCGTATCTGCGCGACACCTTCGGCGTGCGGGAGATCTATTTCGACGACACCTCCTTCACCACGAACCGGCAGCGCGTGCGCGAGATGTGCCAGGAAATTATCGACCGGCGCACCGGTCTTTTCTGGTCGTGCATGGGTGACGCGAGGATCGACCGCGAAACGCTGGCCATGATGAAACGGTCCGGATGCTGCGCCATGAAAATAGGCGTTGAAACTATAAACCCGAAAACGCTTGAGGCAATAGACAAACCGGTCACCAGTGCGCATGTGGCCGCATGTGTAGAGAACTGCCGCGACCTTGGCATCTTCATACATGGTACTTTCATCATTGGGCTCCCCGAGGAAACGGCGGAGACCATAGACCGCACCATTGACTTCGCGTTCCGCAGCCCCTTCGACTGGATGCAGTTCTCGCCGGCAATTCCGTATCCGGGAACACCGTTTTTTACTCAGGCCCGGAGTTCGGGGTGGCTAATCTCGGAGAACTGGGAAGGGGCATCGCAACGGCTGAATGTCAATCTCAACTATCCCGGTCTTCCTGCAGAGGTCATCGAAGCCAAATTGAGGAAAGCGCAACGTTTACTGAACAAGAGAGTCTTTTCGCGTCCGCGGATCGCGTTGAAGTATTTCCGCCTTGCGTGGTATCTGAAGGACTGGTCAGTCATCGTCATGGCTTTTAAAAGATTTCTGTCGTTGTTCTCATGAAAAAAGGCAAACGAGTATTGTTCGTTTCCCAGACGGCGCTTGGGACATCGACCACGAACCGGTATGTGCAGATGTGCACATATCTGGCTGAGGCCGGGTATCGAGTGACGCTGTTTTTCATCGGCAAGGGCAAGGCGGCCCAGGACAGGCTGCTGCGTTATCCGGCCGCGATCGGTCCGGTGATCGTGCGTCATACGACGCCTGTTCCGGCGTTTATCCTGAAGCATCCGAATGTTTTAACATCAGGTCTTGCCGCCCTGTTCCTGTTTTTCACCTGCATCCCGCGCCTTCTGATTGCCTTTTTTCGGCATAATGTCGTCGTACTTGGCAAACCGCTTCCTCTCGGTGCGGTTGCCGTATTTTTCTGCTCCGCTCTTGTGCACAGACCGGTGGTGCTTGATACCGATGACTGGGAAGGGGTGGGAGGGTTCGCGACGCTCAAGCAGGGAGGCAACGCGTTCGCCAAGGCGGTCATAACATATTTCGAGGAGTGGGTGCCGACCAGGTGCGCGGCGGTAGTTTCGGTCAGCCGCCTCTTGAGTGACCGGATACGGCGCTCAGGCGTGGCGGAAAGCAATATCTTCTATGTCCCGAACGGAGCTGACCTTGTGAAATTCAACCCCGGGATCGACGGCGAACCGGTACGCACGCAGCTGGGTGTTTCGGGGAAGACCGTAATCGGCTATCTGGGCACCTTCAAGCCGGGAGGCGCCAACTGGCAGTTCATGCTTGATGCTTTTCACGCAGTATGCCTTGCGAAACAGAGCGTTGCTCTGGTTATTATCGGTTTCGGGGAACAACTTGATAATGCACGGGAGTATGCGCAGCGGCTCGGAATCGATTCCCGGGTCCTGTTCACCGGCCAGATCTCCCATGATGAAGTTCCTCGCTATCTTTCGGCCGCTGATATTCTGATTTTTCCGTATTCTTCTGAATACCCTGACACCTATCTCAATGCAGGACGTTCTTCGCTCAAGCTTTACGAATACATGGCATTAGGCAAACCTGTCGTCGCGTCGGACATAGGCGAACTGCATGAATCGCTCAAGGAAGGCGGGGGGGTGCTTGTGCTGGGGAATTCGCCGCTGGAGTTCGGGAGAAAAATCTGTGAACTGATCGACGATAAGGAAACGATGCGAAGGTTCGGCGCTGAATCACGGCGGAGAGCAGAAAACAGATACAATTACGAATCTCTGGCAAAAGAATTTGCAAAGGCTGTCGAGCATGCGATTAACGGAAAAAAGCAATACTGCTGATTCAATGTGCAAGGCAGGCCCGCCATTGAATGTCAATTGCCCCTTTTAAAAACCGGCAGATTTTCAGGGCTAAAAACCGAACCGGCAGCAAAATATCTGCGCAGGCAAATACTCAATTGCAAATGGTCACATCGTCAATACACCCTTGAAAAAATTCAGATGTGTATTGTAATTGGTGCGACCTGCCGAGTATTAGAAGATGGCGATTGCCGATTGAGCTTGAGATGGTTCTTGCCATTAAAAGGGTGTCATCCACATATACTTCTGCAGAATCGTTAATATCTTTAAAGACGATAATATGGTGCCACAGACTGTCGCCCACGATAATTGGTGACAGGGTATAATCGTCATAGTTAGTACCAATCCGAATTGTTAAACGACCGTAGCCATCAGTGAAAATCTGAATCCCCTCGAAACAGGGATTGTTTTCTCGATTGTTCCAGCTTAAGATGCTGTTCCATGCTTGGTTTGTTGTCGTTGTCTTGTACCACAAACTCACGGTAACAGGTAATTCCAAATCAACCGTGTCGAATAACATGTAATCATTAATCCCGTCAAAGAAGTATGCTTCGTCCGCATTGCCAAATCTGTCCTGGGTAAGAGTCGGTCCCAAAAGTTCTCCATCGTGCCCATTCCCGCTCTGATCTTTAGCATCTCCGTTGAAGGGAAGGCATAATATCGTACTCTGATAGCTTGTAAAACTGCCGCAATCCAATAAGCATGAAGTTACGTACACAACGCATGAGTCCGGCTCAGAAGATATGCCATCATTGTCAATCGCTTTGACCCTTACGACCTTGCGACCGCTGCTGGACCATGCGACTTTCAGAAATCCGGAATCGGTGGTGTCGGAATAGGTCGTTCCATTTTTCGCCCATACATACGCTACTACGGTGTCGTTGTCCGTTGCCGTCGCGGTGATTGTTATGCTGTCATCGGGGGGTATGGTTGTATCGTTCATTGCTGTCACTACTGGACCGTGCCAGTTTAATCCGCCCGTGTCGTACAAGTTATTGCGGGCAAAATCGTCAGTATGTTTTACACATGCGACGATAAAAGCAACCGATGTCAGTCCCGCAGCTATGACGTGTTTTACACTCATAGAAAGAACACAGGTTTATGATTGATATATACAACTTTGTAATAGGGGAAAGTAAAACGGTTTAATTTAAATAAAAATATATGCCTTGCAGCATGTGTCTTTACAGGAGCTGAGGGAGGCAGCAAACCTACCCCGCTCCATTGTTATTTTCTGCGACAGAGCTTACCGCAGAAGTGCGACTTTTTTTGTATAGGAGTGACCGTTGAACCGCAGGATCGCGCAGTAGCTGCCCGCGGGCAAGAGTTTAGCCCCGTCAAGAACCAGAGTGTGCGTGCCCGCAGCCACCTTCTTTTCGCCCGATGTCGCGACCCGGCTTCCTGCCAGGGAAAAGAGGTCCAGCGAAACGGTTCCAGCCCTTTCAAGCGCGTAATGCACCGCTATTCCTCCGTTGAGTTGCACCACGGAAATCATGCCCCGCTTCAGACCTTCCGGGTCCGGCACAGCAATGCCGGTGCCTCCAGCTTCGACCCTGAATGTGTCGGGAAGCGAGAAACCGCTTACCACCGGCTCGGTGCTGCCGACGCGCCAGTAGATATTTCCGTATGGAAGATCGAAGGACGGCGCATACGCGGTATCGTCGACCGCTGCATCGATAAGCGGTGAGGTGAAATCAGGCGAATTGTTGATTTGGAGCGAATAGCAGCCTGAGCCATGCTCCCGATGGTGCCACCGGCAGGTCGGCCTCCGGTCGCAGGTGTGTGTTGAACACGGAATGACCATCGGTACGCACCCTTTGGGTTTATTGTAGTGAGCAAGTATCGAATCGGCCGGCAGGGCTTCCTTGTAAAGCTTGAGTTCGTCGATCCTGCCGTTGACCAGCATCACGGCATTGGCATATTCCATGCGG
>JAFGOU010000458.1 GCA_016926315.1 Chitinispirillaceae bacterium | reverse complement strand
CATACCGATAAATACATGGGCATTGTGGACCACCTTTGGGTCCCTAAAAACGCCTACTATCTGTATCGGAAAAACTGGGCCGGGAGAGATCCCGACTATCCGCAAAACGGGACAGCGGCGAAAATCGATCTCATTGCCGATCTGACCACACTTCGCGCCGACGGCGCCGATATTTCACGGCTCATCGCGACAATCCGCACCGCCGCGGGCGTCTGCGTCAATACGATCACGCCGGTTACCCTGACCCTCAACGGACCGGCCACGATTTTCGGTTCCAGCACGCTGACCACCGCCGCGGGCCGCACGGGCGCGCTCCTGCGGACCACGACCGGGCCGGGGACCATAACCGTTATCGCCAGCGCCGCGGGGCTTACCCCGGATACGGTGCGGCTCCTCAGTCAACCGGTTACCGAAGACTTTGTGGCGGTCAGAAAATCTCAGGCGCCGGCAGCAGCGTCCCCTTTGCGTCTCGACATCGTCGCTTCTCAACAATGGATCACCCTGGCGTTCCCAAGGGGTGGCGCCGAAACCCGGCTGAAGGTTATAAACGCCCAGGGCAAGGTTGTGGCCTCAATGGTCACGGAAAAACCGACCATGCGCATCAACCGGACCGCGATGGCACGAGGGCTTCTATTGTTTGTATGGAATGACGATCGTCGCAAAATCACGGTGCGCCGGAACTACATTAATTTTTAGGCTGATGTAACGGGGAGCGTCATCGGGCATTTTTACGCAGACAAAAATCGATAGTTTCAGGGTAGCCGGGGTGATGCGCAATTTTACCGTAGAAAGCGTCGGGCCAGCCAATGGCTTTTTGCGGCAAAGCGCTCACTATCGTTTTAAGCAATGTTTACAGAAGTAAACACTTAAGCCGGTTTTATACCTTTCAAGTCAGCGCGGCTCAGATCCTTGCCATACATTTACGTATTATGCGTTCCCCATCCTCATGATCTCACGGCGTACAAAAAAAAGGAGAGACGTATGCGGTTTTTATGCGGCTTCACTTTTCAGCACTGTCGTTTTTTGTTGCTGCTTCTGCTTTCCGGAATCCTTTCGATGGCTTCGGCCTCCTGGCAGACCATTCATAACGATTTTTACTGGTGCGATCAGAACGGAAATCCGATCCGGACGAGGAGCGGCGACCTCCGCAAGTTCGGCGATACCTACTACTGGTACGGCGGGACCAGCGGATTCAGGGACCAGACATGTTACACCTCCACCGATCTTAATCATTGGACATATAAGGGTGTCGTGCTCAGACTCTCGACGGACGCAAACAGGATCGATGTGCTGTATAACGAGCCGTCAAAACAATATGTGATGATATTGAAGTACGACGGCAACGGAGCTCACCTGGGCGTTGCCACGTGCTCGACTCCTGACGGCACGTTTTCTTTCAAAAGTTCGGTTCTCCTTGACGACGCGTTGATGGGAGACATGTCGGTTTATAAAGATACTGATGGCAAAGCCTATCTGGCCGCTGTTTCGTGGAAGACCGGGACCAATGCCCAGCACGGCATCTGGCTGCTGTCGCCGGATTACCTGACCGTGGAGCGGCGGATATTCCTGTGGAACCGGGGCGGCCGCGAGGCCCCGATGATATTCAAGCGCAACGGTACCTATTATTACGCGACGTCCGCCACCGATTGGACCGCGTCGACCTCGACCATGTATTATTCGGCAACCAATCTTGCGGGTCCATGGACCGCTCTGACGGGTCTGTCCATGCCCGGTTCCACCAACTCCTGGGATTCGCAATGCGATTTCGTGTACCCGGTCAAGGGTACGCAGGATTCTTTCTACATGTACTGCGGGGACCGCTGGGAAAAACCCGACCCGCGCAGGGAAGGCGATTACGTCTGGTTGCCCATAACCTTTAACGGCAGCGCACCGGTCGTCAACTATTACCAGGACTGGGAGATCAACCTGGAAGCCGGAACGTGGCGGCCGTTTGATTACCGCAGAAACCTTGCACTACGCAGGACGGCCACCGCCTCATCGGTAAACGGTACGAATATCGCCAATAACGTTACGGATTCAACGACCTATTTGAATTATATCGATACGCGATGGGAGAGTGCCGCAAGCGATCCCCAGTGGGTAATGGTGGACCTCGGTTCGGCGAGGGATATCAACAGAGTCATTCTTAAATGGCATGAGAACTACGGCAGATCATTTAAAATACAGGTGTCCACCGACGCTTCGGCATGGAGCGACGTCTACACTACGACGAAAGGCGCCCGGCGTTCGGTAACCGATGTGATGTTTACACGAACGTCGGCCAGGTACGTGAGAATGCACGGCACCCAGCGGGGGACATCGAACGGGTATTCGCTGTTTGAATTCATGGTGCTCAACGATGAGGGGGAAACAGGATTGTTCTCCAGGAGTGCGAGAGCTGACCTCTCTTGTAAGGCGTATTTCTGCCATAAAAACGGTTCGGTTTCCTATGTCCTTCCTCACGCCATGCAGACAAAGCTCGAACTGTTCGATATGCGCGGAAAATGCGCGCGGACTCTCGCCAACGGGCGTCAATGCGCAGGAAGCCACGATGTCGCTTTTCCCGCGGGAATGGGCATGGGTGTATATCTGTTGCGGTTGACTGCGGAAGGAACGAACATGGCAACCATGCACCTGAGGGTGTCAAAGTGAACTGACAGGTAATTGTTTGTTCGGGGGTGGGCGGGACACCGGCCATACGGTAACATGGCAGGCTCGAAATGGAGACGGTGGCCAAGTATATATTTAACCTATGCTGAGAAAAGCAAGACTAAACGTGCCGGGCGCCGTCTGCCATGTCATGTCCCGTTGTTGTTCAGCACTATCGCACTCCACACCGGCTGATAGCGGATTTCCTCAACGTCGGCGCCACTGCAATTTCGGAAATGTAACGAAAAGGAAAAAGATCCGGGGTGAAAGTACTATGGCTTAAGTAGTGTCCTTCCGAAAACCCCTGTTTTTTTTAAAACAGCCGAAAAATTTCCGCCCGCCCGACAACGCATTTCCAGGAGTAACTGTTGACTATTGCACGACTTTTATTGTCGGCGTTCATTATAGGTTTACAAGAGGCAATACAAGACAATGGTATCATCAGCTCTTT
>JAFGOU010000457.1 GCA_016926315.1 Chitinispirillaceae bacterium | reverse complement strand
TTCGATTACCGGGCCTTTCTACGGGACTACTATACTTTTAAAAAAACTCAGAACCGCTATTTTTCCTACCGCTTTTTCGCCCATAAGGCAGGTATTAAATCTCCGGTATTCTTTAAAGAGGTTGCGGAAGGTCAAAAAAACCTGTCGCGCAGCATGATTGAAAAATTCAGTGCCGCCCTGCAGCTCAGTGAAAAAGAGGCGACCTATTTTAAATACCTGGTCCTGTTTGATCAGGCTAAGACTGGAAAAGAGAAGCAGGAGCACTATGTTGTTCTTCGTTCCATGGAGAATGCGAAAAGTGAAAAAGCGCTCAATGCCGACCAGTATGACTATTTCAGCACCTGGTACAACGTGGTCATACGGGAGTTGGTTACGCTTTTTGACTTCAAGGACAATTTTGAACTGCTGGCAACAACCGTGCTGCCGCCGATCAGGACACGGGAAGCAAAAGCCTCCGTGGAACTGCTTCTGAAGCTGGGGCTCATTAAAAAAAAGCCGGATGGCGGCTATGAACAGACGGATACGGCAATAACCGCGGAGAGCGGCGTGGCTTCACTTGCTATCCGTCAATTTAACAAGGCAATGGCCACGCACGCGGTTGCGGCGATCGAAGATTTCCCTAAAACCGAGCGGTCGGTTTCCGGAATTACCATCGGCATTTCACCGGCAATGTATGATATAATCAACGCTGAAATGGCCGCGTTCAAGGACCGGATCGTAACGCTTGTAAGCCGCGATGAAAAGTGCGACCGGGTCTACCAGTTCAATATGCAGCTTTTCCCCATGAGCAGGAAACGCGATGTGTCCCCTGGAAACGGGAGGGCGGGGTTATGAGACGCCTCATGCTGTTTTCAGCGCTTTCGTGCGCGATAACACTCTCCTGCTCGCTTTCTCCATTAGGGATGGGCGGGTCCACCAGTACGCCCAACGAAATAGTCATGGGATATGCCGTTTTTCCAACCGGCACTCCGGCCTCGCGGACAATCGTCCAGCTTATTCCGTCGTCATACGCTGCCATTGGAAACGTTCCTCCATCTTCTCTTCCAACCGATACCACCGATGAGTCCGGCGCCTACCGTTTTACCAAGGTCGACACCGGCACCTATACTATTCAGGCCGTCCATATCGACACCCGGGCACGTGCGCTTGTCACCGGCGTTGTCGCGGACACCGATACCGTCCGTGTGCGTTCCGCCGTTCTTGAGCTTGCGGGGACCCTCATCATCATTTCGGATTCGCTCGATCCGATGAGCGGCTATCTCTATATTCCGGGAACGACCGTTGCCAGGTTTTTTGATGGTACTCAGGACACCCTTGTTCTCGATTCGGTGCCGGCCGGAGCGATCCCGGGTGTTTTTTATTCTGCGGCCGACGGATCCGAAAACATCGCCTTGCGATACGATGTTTCGGTGCCTGCGGGAGATGCCGTTTCTGTGGCGAATCCGAGGTGGAAATACTCTTGCCGGCTCCATCTGAACACCTCGATGACCGCCGCTGCCGTTGCCGGAAACGTTACCGGCTTTCCGGTTCTCATACGTTTGACGAACAGTAACTTTATTTTCAGCCAGGCGCAGACCTACGGCGAAGACCTCCGGTTCGCGAAAGCGGACAACACCCCGCTTTCCTATGAAATCGAGCGCTGGGACCCGGCTGCCGGCCGCGCAGAAGCATGGGTCAGGGTCGATACGGTGTATGGAAACAACAGCTCGCAGTATATCCAGATGTTCTGGGGAAGGGACGACGTCGGGAGCATGGCGGATGCTGCCGCTGTTTTCGACACGGCAAACGGGTTTGCCGGGGTATGGCATATGAACGAGTATCCTGCGGGCACCGGCTCGATAAGGGACCGGACGCATAATGTATTCGACGGCACCCCTGCCGGCATGAATGCCGGTGCCAGAGTCGAGGGCGTTGTCGGCACCTGTCTGGATTTCGATGGCTCAAACGACTTTATCACCCTGCCGGCCATTCCAACCGATTTTACCCGGGGAATGACGGTGTGCGGCTGGATGAGGTTTCGCGCGTTTAATGGTTATTCGCGGCTGATCGATCTCGGGATCGATGGCGACAACAACAACAATATCGTTCTGTCGAGCAAAAGAGATATCGATTCGACGACAATGCTGTGGTCAATATGGCGCGATACGGTCCAGGAAAATCAGGTCAATGTGAAGAACTGTTTTATCCGTGATGAGTGGGTCTTTGTTACCGGCACGTACGATGGCACTACCATGCGCGCCTATAAAAACGGGGTCCTGGCCGGGTCGACAAGCAATCCCGGTGGTTTGAAAAATATGGTCAGGACGCAATGTTTTATCGCAAAAAGTAACTGGACGGCGGACAAGCCTTACAACGGCCAGATCGACGAGTTGCAGATATCAAAAACCGCCCGGTCGGCGGACTGGATCAAGCTCAGTTACATGAACCAGAAGGCGCAGGATGCATTAGTACAGTTCAGGTAAGGATGTCGATATAAAAAAAGCTGTCAGTTCGTCCCTGCAAGGTTGAGACTGACAGCCTATAAGGAAAAGGAAAACGGCGAGATCATCGCTGATGCGGGCCGTGCCTTTTCATTTGAAAAATACTATAAGGGGTTTGAGGGAGACCCGGAATCTAAAAAAACATTGAAAAGGAGGGTTTGGGCATTATGAATAAACGGCAGCTGAAAAGAATATCGTCTTTGGTGGTGATAACCGCCGGTTGCTTGATGACCGGAACGTTCGGAGACGATGATGTAAAAATCAAATGGCACGGCTATATGGGGTTCGAGACAAACGAGGTCGTGGCCGGCCGTTTCCGCGGCGCACCCAAGGTCGACCACCGTTGGGGCGGGAACACCATCGGCAATCTTACCGCCGACGCATCGGTGACCACACGCGCCCGCCTGCTGCTTTCGCTCGAAGGGAAATGGTGGCTCGGAAACTATCCGCAGGAAATCGCCACTTCCGCGATACATCAAGGCCTTGAAAACTACGCGGCTTTTTACCTTTATCAGGCGCAAGGCATTTATTCGGTCCTGGAGAGCGAGACGCGTTCGCTCGAGTTCAGCTTTGGTATTATCCCGTACAAATACAATCCCAATGCACGAAATCTTGGAGAATACCTGTTCCGAAGCCTGTGCTATCCCGGGATTATTTTTAACGACTTCAACCATCCGGTAGCTCGACTTTCCGGTCTGCGACTGAATTTTAAACAGAATATCGGCATCCTCGATTTTGACGCAGACGCCTTTGTACTCTCGGAAAGGGAAGTCAGACCGTTCGGCGATCTTTCGCTCGCCGGCGTCATCGGTCTTGACTTTAATAAAATTATTGACTTTGGCGTCGGGGCCCAGCTTTTTCATGCCATTTCCGTCAACAACAACTTTACGACGCCACGGGCCGACAATTCGGGTTTATACGCTGCGGAAAATCCGCTATACGATTCAACCGGCACCGCCATTATCGGATACGCCGACTCCTCGTTTTATACCTTTGCAGGTACCAAGCTCATGGCCCACCTCTCTATAGACCTGCTTTTTTTCCTGAGGAATGGCGCTTTCGGCAAAGCGATCGGTGAAGGCGGAAAAATCTACGGAGAAATCGATGTCCTGGGGCTGAAAAATTATCCCCGCAACGATTCGCTCGTTCTGCCGGGCGGCCAGATATCCCGCGGGCAGAATCCTTATGGGTACGACACGCTCTTGAATAAAATGCCCCTCTCTTTCGGAGTAAACGTTCCGGTGCCGTTCCTGCTCGATGTATGCGCGGTTGAGTTCGAATATTACCGGATGAGATACCCGAACAACTACACAAACGTTTTCGATTATAACCGGCCGCTGCCCTACTCTTATATAGACGACTTCAGTGTGGCGGGGTATCCAAACAATACCTATTCGGAGAGCGATAACTGGAAATGGTCGGTGTACATGAAAAAAAACATATCAAGTAACTTTCACATCGTTGCGCAGTTCGCGCGTGATCACCAGCGATGGAGCGTGCCGGGATTTGTGTGGGATAAGTATTCGGACTGGGAGGATATCAGCGTCAGGCCGAGTTACTGGATCTGGAACCTCAGAGGTGAGGTCGCTTTTTGATTACATACAGTCAAAATGAAAAAAACCATTCAACGAGAAGGAGGAGTCCCATGTTTTTAAACGTAAAAAAAACCGCGATAGTATGGGTGACGATTGTGGCAGGTGTCACCCTCGCCTTTGCCCAAAGCAGCGCCAACAAGTGGTATCCGACGAACAAGGCGCCGCTCAAGCAGACCAAATACGTCCTGCTGCCCGTGACAACGGTAAAGCCTGCGGGCTGGCTGCATAAGGAACTGACCTTATGGGCGAATGGTCTTACCGGCCATCTGTTCGAACTGGATGCCGGCTCGCAGGACGATATCGCCCGTTTCGTTAAAAATTCAAAGTGGCGCAGCGACGCCTATTCGGGGGACCGCTGGGAAGCGGGCCCCTATTATTTAAACGGACTGATGCCGCTTGCCTATCTGCTTGACGATACGCGACTGATCGCCGAATGTCAGACCTGGGCAAACAACATGCTCAAGCATAGAACCGACTGGTTTGCCAACGTTTCAGGCGACGACATGTGGGCGAGCAGTATCGCCTGGCAGTGCCTGCGGACCTGGTTCGAAGCCAGAGGAGAGCGGCCGGAAGACACCGCGGCTTTTTACGCCCTGACGCGTAACTATTTCAACCTTATTAATACGGGAAACTGGGGCTCCAACACCTGGGCATGGACCCGGGGCGGCGAGAATTTTCTGGCGCTCCAGTGGTTTCATCGCCGGACCGGCGCGTCGAACATACCGTCCATTGCGCAATCGGTCAAGAGCAGGGTCTGCGACTGGACCCCAATCTACAATACCATGAGATCGGGAAACAACGACCTGCGTAACCCGCAAGGCTGGTACATGCAGGGACATGTGGTCAATCACGGCATGGCAATCAAGTTCGCCACCGCTTACTGGCCGTTCGCTACTGCAACTGCCGCGGACAGTCAGGCCGCGGTCACCGCCTACGAAAAGATGTTGAAATACCACGGACACATTCTCGGAGCATTCACCGGGGACGAGTCTCTGGCTGGTCTCAAGGCGTGGCATGGTTTGGAAACGTGCGGTACGGTGGAGATAATGTACTCCCTGGAAAATATGATCGAGATGTTCGGCAAAGTCGAGTGGGCCGACAACCTCGAATATTTGGCATACAATAACCTCCCCGGCCGCTTTACGCCGGATGGATGGAACCGTCAATATCACAGCCAGGTTAACCAGGTATCGATCTCCAGCGCTCCACGGTCGTGGATGAGCAGCAATGTCGACGCGAACATTTACGGTAACTTCAACACCCTGTTCCGTTGCTGCACAGTCAACATGCACCAGGGCTGGCCAAAGTTCGTGGTCAATGCGTGGATGGCGACCCAGGATAACGGTCTTATCGCACCGGTGTATGCACCTTCCACCATTACGGCCAAAGTTGGAAGCGGCGCAACCCCGGCGACCGTGACCATTAACGAAACCACGGAATACCCGTTTAAAAATATCGTTACCTTTACCATTGGAGCCATCAGTGCACCGACCGCGTTTCCGCTGGTGGTGCGGGTGCCTCTGTGGGGAAAGGGTACCAGTATCGTCGCCGCAGGCGCAACCATCACCGGAAGCGGTTCTCCTACAAGTCTCGACGCCGGTCAATGGGTGACTATTGCAAAAACATGGAATGCCGGGGACCAGGTGACCGTAACCCTCCCGTTTACCATCAGGGCCGAAAAAATATTCCAGAACGGCGGAAGCAGCGAGAATTTCACCAATCCGGGTCTGGTCGTCTGCCGCGGACCGATGATTTTTTCCTTGAAGGTGCCGGCCACCTGGACAAACAAAGCATATACCAATTGTATGGGTGCGGCGCGCTGGTCATTGGCATCAACCGATGGAAAATGGAATTATGCCTTGTGCGTCGACCAGACATCTCCCGACCGTTTTGCACGGAGCTTTACGGTCGTGGAAAAAAGCATTGACGCCAAATTTCCGTGGGCAGGGCAAGGCGATAAATGCTATGACGCCGCCAGCAACTCATTCAAGGATTTTACCGGCGATTACCCCGTTTACCTTCAAGCCAAAGCAAAAAGGGTCAGCTCATGGGGTTTGAGCAATAACAGCGCGGGTGAGGTTCCGACAAGCCCCCAGACGCTCAGCTCAGTGCCAATGGAAGATGTTGTGCTGATTCCCTACGGGTGTTCACGGTTGCGCACCACGGTATTTCCCTGGTCGCCGATAACCGTAGAGGAAATCTCATCCTCACTCATCCGAGCGCCTAAAAAACCGCTTGTGAAGCAGACGACGACCGCAAAAGGGATCGTGTTTACCCTTGAAAAAGCGGCGCACCACCGGATCGATATCATGACCATGTCAGGAAAAGTGGTGAAATCGTTCAGCGGTAGCGCGGCCACGACCCATGAGTTGCCGAAAAACGCCCTTGCGCAAAACGTGTATGTCGTGCGCGCAAAGGTAGGCCCGGAAATCCGGATGTCGAAGATTACGATTGAGTAAATGAATGTAAGCGAAAAAGAACAGCGGACCGGGATATTGACCTATACCGATTTTTATGGGATAGCCGATAGCCGGTCCGTTTTTTTCTGTACGTTGTTCTTGACGAGAATGGTATGCCAAAGGGTAATCCGGCTGGTCACACAGGGCCAGTCTATTGTTTAAATCCCGCCCGATAAGATGTGTTATTATAGTCGTTTTTAACTTCTATCAGGAAGGGTTGTATGATAAATACAAAGCCATTTTTTGCGGCCGGAGTTCTCGTGTCGATTTTTTTCACCATTGCCTTAAAAGCCGATACCGCCTGGGACGCAATCGGAAATTTCAACCCCATTGTCCCGGGTTATTTTGCCGACCCGACCATCACCAAATTCGGTGACACCTATTTCCTCTATTCAACCACCGACGGTACCGGCTCCGGCGAAGGGTGGCTCCAGGTCTGGATTTCCAAAGACATGGTCAACTGGGTCAACTACAGAATGAACTGGCTTAACAAGCCCAAGAACTGGGCCCCGGACTGTGTCGAAAAAGAGGGGAGATACTACCTTTACTATAATTATCCCTGCATGACATACGGATATTCTGGAACCAGTCCTATCGGGCCGTGGACCGAGTGTGCGACCAGCCCTCTTATTCCCGATAAGTACGTAGACCCGATCATTACACTCGATTTCCAGACATTCAAGGATGATGACGGTTCGATGTACGGGTACTTTACCACCTGGGCGCAGAATAATAATGGAGGCGTCGGCTGGGTGAAAATAAATAACGACATGTTCACCTTTTCCTCCAAAGGCCGCATCCCCTATGACCAACTGCGGGGAATAATGGAAGCGCCGTATATGCTAAAAAGGAATGGAAAATATTATGTAACTATTCAGGTAGTAAGTTTACAAAATTGCTGTAAGGGTTGAAACATTTTTCAAGGTATTCCATGATATCAAGATTCTGTTTT
>JAFGOU010000041.1 GCA_016926315.1 Chitinispirillaceae bacterium | reverse complement strand
AGGCGGTAATGGCTGCCGGGAAAAGGAGATAGGCGGGGCGTAATCCCTGATACCCGGTGCGGCAATTTCCAGCACCCTCTTGTCGGGATGCATTTTTCATAGTCAGATATGCCGGTACAATCGCCTTGCTGTTGTCGAAGTTCGGGATTTTATATATAATTAACAGAATAGTATAACCTCTTTCCGGTTATATTTTTGTCTGGAAACTTACGCTAATCCGGAGAAACGTATGAAAAACGCTGTTTTGAAAATGGTGGTCTTAGTCGTCATGTTCGTCAGTTTAAGCGCTCAAGCTCAAACCCCATATTATCTTACCGCTCCCATAGGGTACGCTGCGGGAACCACGGGCGGTGGCACTCCCACCTCGTCGAACATTGTTGCGGTAAGGACTTCATCGGAACTTTCATCCGCGCTCGGCGGCAGCAAATCCGTCATCCTGGTGTCCGGTACCATTACCACCTCCCGGATCGCGGGCTCCTATTCGAACAAAACGCTTCTCGGCCTGCCCGGCGCAAAGCTGGTCAATAACGACCAGACCAAGGACGGTTCAGGCATTCTGCATCTGCGGGGTGGGTCCAATTTCATCATCCGCAACCTTATTTTTGAAGGTCCCGGGGCCTACGATTGCGACGGCTGGGACCTCTTCAGCAACAAGGGGTGCACCAGGCTCTGGGTGGACCACTGCGAGTTCCGCGACGGTGTGGACGACAACTTCGACAACAGCAACGGCTCTGATAACGTCACCGTATCATGGTGCAAGTTCACCTATCTTAAACCGCCAAGGGCCGGAGGATCGGGCGGTTCCGACGACCACCGCTTTTCGAACCTTATCGGCGGATCGGATTCCGATGCGCCGAGCGACGGCCGTTACAGCATCACCTGGCAGTGCTGCTGGTGGGCGCAGGGGTGCGTGGACCGCATGGTACGTGCGCGAAACGGGCAGATCCACATGCTCAACTGCTACTGGAACAGCAATGTCACCAAAAACGCGATCAACCTGACGGCCGGAGACAACGGTACCGTGGTCTATGTCGAAAGCGGCGTTTTCGCCTGCTCGGGGAATAAGGTCACGCTGGGGAGCGGATCGATAGGAATAGCTTTTGTAAACTGTACCAACGGCGGCAGCAACGCAGGGTCGGCTC
Organism: Chitinispirillaceae bacterium; assembly: GCA_016926315.1. The sequence continues at coordinate 7,097 of JAFGOU010000041.1, read as the reverse complement.
CCAAACCCTCCTATTCCTATACGGTAACGCCGGTGGGCAACGTGGTGAGCACGGTGACCAACGCCCAATGCGGCGCGGGCGCAACATTGCAGGTGACCGCGGCAGGGGTCATTTCATCGAGCTGCGGCACGTCAGAGGTCTCGCGCCAGGCGTCACGCGATCTCAGCAATTGCCCGGCCTTTGTGGACCATGATATGAACATCGTTTTCTCCACCACCAGTTCGCCGGATGCGCGGGTGGCGGTGTATTCCATGAGCGGGCAAAGGGTCTACTCGGTCACCAGGGGCGCCTCTCTGCGTTTAAAACTGCCGGCGCTCAACGCCGGCGTTTATATCGTCAGGGCGCAGGATGGGAACGCGATCTCGCTTGGCAGGTTCGTTGCGAAGTGATTCCGCGCGGAATGGGCAAAAACGGGATGGCGCGACAGCAGCGACCCGCGGCAGAATGACATGCGGAAAAAAAGCAGGGACCGCTTCTGCTACGGCATTACCGGTGCAAGACACCGACCGTCTGTATATGCGGTCCGGCCCTCATGACGTAAACATAATAGCCTGCCGCAACGTCACGGTGCGCATCAACACTTCCGGTAAAACCGGCTTTGAGGAGCCCCCGGACAGGAGTCGTTACCCGCTTGCCGTGAATATCATACAGATCGATCCTGACCATTGTCTGCCCGTTTCCGGATACCGCAGGTACATGGAATTTGATGACCGATCCGTTCGCACGCGTAAGTATGGGCGCATGCGGGAACTGAAGGGTGGCCTCCTGTGCGGAGGTGTTTCTGCTCCAGGTATGCGCGCCGACCGACGGGTCGCCCAGCAGGCAGAAGTTGTTCATGTTCTGCCAGAACCAGTTCCCTGCGGTTGATTTGGCAGTGAGATAGGACCTGAAGTAATTGACCGCGTCCCCGCAGGCAAGAGAATCGCCGATCACCCCTTTACCGTAGCGATAGGCGATCTTTTCGTTATCGGCATTGCGACCGGTCGGGTCGTTGTTGGCCCATGAAATGCGCGCCGAAGCGAGCGTGGAGATCGCGCCATTTTTCAGGTTGGTATAGGCAAGGTTACCCGCGGTCTCCGGATGGGCGGTGAGACAACTGCCCTGGTAGACGATGGAGGGGTGCGTTGAGGGCATTGTCGCGGCAGTGGTGACGTTCATCACGTTGCTGGCGCTGGTTGCATTGCCGTGGGTGCTCCAGAAATGCGCCCCGTACGGCCGGGCTTTCCAGGCGTTGCCGACCGCGGTGATCGAACACGGCGTTTGTTCCGGGTTGACGCCGTAGTCGCGATCGTAAATCCGGTACCAGGTCCATCGCCGGGGGGTGCAGAAGTCGTTTTTTATCGCTTCGAGCGCGCCGTATCCCAGAATGGTCTCTGAAATCAGGACCGAGGGAAACAGCACATTTAAGCGCCACGACCGGGCGGATGCTTCGGATTCGTTCTCGTACGCGACGATTTTGTTGAGAATGCGGTCGACATCGGCATAGTTCCTGTTGTAACAACTGATCCTGCCCACGCTCACTTCGCAGTCCTGGTCTATGCCGCCGGTGGTGTTGATGTCCGTCATTTCGCCATACACGCCGTTGTTGTTGATGTCCCAGTTGCTCGAAAGTTCCGCAAAGTAGAAGTCCGTGGGAATGGTGACGCCGGTCATGAGCATGGGAACATCGCCGCCTGTCGGATGGGGGTTGCCGATCAGCAGCACGTATTTGATGTTCATCGACCGATAGTTGTTTTTAAGCCAGGTGCGCAGGGTATGGCAGGTGGTGCCCCAGGTCGTTTCGTGAACGATCTGCACGGTAAAGCCGCGCGCTTCCTTGGAGGCGACAAAACCGTTCAGCGCGCTCAGGCCGTTGGCAATGGCAGCGGTGGTTATGATCGCGTAACCGGGTCTGGCGGTTCCGGGAGCCGGCGTGACCTCAGTCCCGTAGAACGTCTCGAAATCGGCGCTGTTGTCCGTTACCCGTTTCAGCCGGTTGAACAGGTCCGTATCTACAGGCAACGAACCGGGTGCGGTGCGTTTCGACTCCTGCCAGGAGACCACAAGGGTGGCGCGGTCCATGACGGTCAGGGCACCGGTAACGGGATTATACTGCACCGGGTACACCTTTACCCGTACCAGCCTGATGTCGCCCAGAGTGCTGGTGGAAACCAGCTCGCACCGGGAGGCCGGGTAGAAAGTGCTGGAGCCGTATACGGTCATGTCTTTGCCGTCAACGATGACCGCGCCATCAGGCCATGCGAGCGTGCCTCCGCCGACCGACGGCGTGCCCGGATTAATCCTGAAAGCGCCGGCGAGTCTCCGGCTCCTGGCGTCCCTGAGGCTCACCGTAACTCTTGCCAGGTCTGCGGAGGGCGGGAGGATGAGCGTGAGCAGTTGCATTGGTACGATCGGCCGTCCGGCTTCGCGTTCCAGTTCGCAGTTGCCAAAGGTAACCTTGGCGCCCTCAGTGGAGAGCGTCAGGTCTTCATAGGAAAGGTCTTTAGACAACGAGGCATAAACGCCTGATTGAATCGCGAAAAAACCGACGCACATACATAATAAAAATGCTGGCATAGTGTCTCCCTGGTGTGTCAGAATGGATCTTTTGACCGTCGAACTGCCGGATGTTTTATAATATAAGCACGATTGATCTGAAACCGGGTTGTTTTGTGGGGACGGAGATGCTTGTCCGGGGAATGGTATCTGATGATGGCCGGGAATTCAATGAGGTAATCCGAAAAGGCAGCAATGAAAAAATAGACCGGAACGATCATAAATGCTGGGTTATTGGTGACCCTGAATTCGTGAAATCGGCGTTTGAACAAGATAAGACTCGAAGGCTTCGAATTGCGTCATACCAGAAGGATGGGGTGACGGTCCAGACTATTGCTGAGAGCGTTGCCCGGCAGATGGGCATTGAAGCTACTGAAATGCTATTTCGGGGGCGGGAAAGTACCCGGTCAACAGGAAGGAAAATCGTTGCTGCTCTTGCACACAGGACGTATGGCATTCCGATAGCAGAGATAGCTCGCTACTTCAATATCGGACATTCATCAATATCAAGAATGCTTGAGCAAGGGGAAAAATATACGAAAGAACGAACATTTTTTATAAAGCACTAAAGCATCTCCGTCCCTGATTTCTTCCCTTATTTCTCACAGCAGCGTCAGCCTTGGAACGGTTTTTATTCAACCATAGGCCCAACCGAAGCGTCTCCGTCCCGTGTTTTTTCCCAACTCCTAAACGGTGTATTGTATCTTACCCTGTTTCTTAAAAGGAGCACCCATGTCCGGTTTCCTTCATGCCGTCAAAAAGTTCCCCCGCACCTTCTGGGTGTCGAACTCCATGGAGATCATGGAGCGGTGGGCGTGGTACGGACTGTTCGCCGTGCTGGCGCTCTATCTGACCAACTCCACCGACGAAGGGGCGCTCGGGTTCTCGCAGGCGCAGAAGGGGACCATGATGGGCGTGGTTACGGCGCTGCTCTACCTTCTCCCGCTCATCACCGGCGCGATCGCGGACCGGTTCGGTTACAAGAAGGTGCTGATTATCGCCTATTTTATCCTCACCACCGGGTATTTCATGATGGGAAAATTCACCTCATACCCGGCCGTTTTTTTCGCGTTCCTCTATGTCGCGCTCGGGGCCGCGCTGTTCAAGCCGGTGATTTCGGCGTCGATCGCGAAAACCACCGATACGGAGAACGCCTCCATCGGTTTCGGCATATTTTACATGATGGTGAACATCGGCGCGTTTATAGGGCCGTTTATCGCGAGCAAGCTGCGCAACAACCCGGCATACGGCTGGGACTGGGTTTTTTACATGTGCGCTGCAGCGATTTCGGTCAATTTTATTCTGGTGGCGTTTTTCTACAAAGACCCGTCGCCCAACGCGGGTCCGCGGGCAAGCTATTTCAACCCCATGGAGTACCTGCGGATCATCGGTTCGTTCGTCGGCTCTGCTTTTCTGTTCGTCACGGCATTCGTCCTGTTCCTCGTCATCTACATCGGCGAGATACCTGCTGTCGCCGCAATCAGGGGATACCGGCGGAACTGTTTCCGCTTTTCGGCCTGGGTACAGTCGCTCCCCATCGGCAAGGCAAACCGGCACATTTTCGATACCATCACCAGCGTGTTCCGCGACCAGCGGTTTATCCTTTTCCTGCTCATCATCGTCGGGTTCTGGACCGGTTTCAACCAGCTCTTCTATACCCTGCCGAATTTCATCGACCAGTGGGGCGACACCACGATCATCTATAAGGCGCTTGCCTCACTCTCTCCCGCACTTGCGAACCTCTACGGCACGAGCGAGGGAACGGTAGCCGCCGAGATGATGATCAATCTCGACGCGCTCTTCATCATCCTTTTCCAGGTCATGGTGTCGACCTTTGTCATGCGCTTCAAGCCGCTCAACTCCATTATCGGCGGTCTGGTCGTCTGCTCCATCGGCACCGGCATATCGTTCGCGACCGGCAACGGCCTGTTCATGGTCCTGGGCATTTTTATTTTTTCGTTCGGCGAGATGTCCAGCTCTCCCAAAACCACCGAATATATCGGACGGATCGCGCCAAGGGACAAAACCGCGGTATATATGGGGTGCTCGTTTCTGCCCATGGCAGGCGGCAACTTCCTTACCGGGTTCCTGTCCGGACCGGTCTATCAGGCAATGTCCGACAAGGTTTCGCTCCTCAAACGGGAGGTGGCGGCGCGCGGGCTCGATATTCCCGCCATCGGGTCAACGATCGAGGAGAGCGGAAAGGTGTGGAGCCAGAATGATTATTTCGGCCGCGCCGCGGACCTCATGCACATGACCTCGCCGCAGCTTACCCAACACCTGTGGGACACCTACCATCCGTCGAATATCTGGATGCTGTTCACCGCCATCGGCCTGGGTACGGCGGTGCTGCTGTTCCTGTATGACCGGTTTGTCCTGGGCGCGGGGCGGACGGACGGGGGGCAGAAGGTGGATTCCGGCTGTTAATTACGTGATGTTTTTAGCGGGAGAAAAGGCTCTATCGATGGATTACCAGACGATCAACGTGGAATTCCCCCATTGTATTATACCGGGCAAAGTAAACGCCGGCGGGTAGCAGAGAACAATCATAACAGACCGAAGACCGGTTTACAACGGCTATTTTATCAACGATCCTGCCCTGAAGGTCCAGAAATTCTATCGTTGAGACTTTCGGCAGAAGGGCCGCATTGATTTTGATAAGCCCTGATGCTCCGGAGAAAAAACCCCATCAGATAAGTTATGCGTTTTGCCGCAGTCATGTATATATTATATAGGGTTCGATGGCCGCGTTTGCAGGTGTTCATTGCAATAACATTAATCTTACATCTTTATTACCGGGGATCGTATGAGAATAAACAAACTTTTAGCCGCGGCACTTGCGTGCGTTGTTATCGGGTCTTCGCTGACGTGGGGGCAGTGCGACACGTGGACCAGCAGTACAATACGAAATTGTAATGGCATTGACTACGAGCTCTGGAATCAGAACAACAGCGGCACAGTCACTATGAAGATCACGGGAGGCAGCAGTAACCCGAATGGTGGAACGTTTGAGGCTAGCTGGAGGGGTACGGAGAATGTCCTTTTTCGTGGCGGCAAAAAATGGGGCGCATCTAGTACCACAACACCCGGTTCACTCGGTAACACAACTCTTGATTTCGCCGCTACATGGAGTTCCGGCGACAATGTAAAAATGCTTGGCGTATATGGCTGGGCGTATTATCCGGCAGGAAGCGTACCGACAAAAAGGGAAAACGGTCAAACCGAGAGTTTCTCCAATCAGATTGAATACTACATGATTCAAGACCGCGGCAGCTATAATCCTGCTTCCGCCGGCAAAAAGTACGGCGAGGCTACGATCGACGGTATAGTGTATGAGTTTTGGACCGCCGACAGGATCAACCAGCCCATGCTGACCGGACAAGGCAACTTCAAGCAGTACTTCAGCGTTCCGAAGAGTACGAGCAGCCACAGACAAAGCGGCAAGATTAGCGTTTCCAAGCACTTTGACGCGTGGGACAAAGCCGGTATGAAGATGATGAATTGCAGGTTATACGAAATCGCGATGAAAGTTGAATCGTATACCGGTGCTGCGAAGAATAGCAATGGATCGGCGAATGTGACAAAGAATCTTCTCACTTTCGGCAGCTCATCAATAATCAGCGGTCACAGCGTAATAGCAGCCCGAGGCAGCACGCCGTTAGTCTCCGTAAAAGGCAGAACCCTGAACGTCCTGCCAGTCGAGGGCTCGAAACTGCAGCTCAGGGTAGGAGACGTAAGAGGCAAGGTCAGAGCCAATTTCACTGCGGCAGGCCCGGTTGCTTTCTCGTTATCAACTATCCCTGCAGGCTGGTATTTCGTTGATGTAACAGGAACAGGCGTAAAACAATTCACGTCGATTGTTTTGAAATAAGTTGTTGACACATGACTGGAAAGAGAATGATTCATCGAATCCCCGATCGAAGAATCCCTCATTACCCAAGCTTCGTCGTCTTTAAACGTCATGCCCGTTGTTTTGCAAAGGGCAACGGGATTGAGTCGATTAGTTTCATCTGCGGATCGACCTTGCAGAGCAACGTATTCTGCTGATTGGCTATCTAGAAATTCGGGCTGTCGCAGACAACTGCCCGCGGGTTGGGATCCGGGGAGTCGAAGGATTCAAGGATGGTAAGGGTATCGAGCGGGGTGGCTGCGAAAAGAGACGATGTGATGATCAGGAAAAAGACGATAGGATAGAGTCGCATGGGTGCCTCCGTTTCTGTTACTATGGAAATATAAGGGAAAAAAGGAGGAGAGTCAATCCGGTCGCGAGAAATCATGTCATAGCGCCAGAATCCGGTGATTTCTTACCTGTTTTACCCCGGGTACGCTGGTCAATACGATTTCGCGAAAATCACCCGTCGTTTCGAGGGTTCGCCGGAGATCACGCACGTTCCCGGGTCATCCTGCGCGTCGAGCGGGATGCAGCGCACCGAGACTCCGAGGTCGTTACGCACCTGCTCCTCGACGGCCGGAGAACCGTTCCAGTGGCAGAGCGCAAATCCTCCATGGATTTCGGGTTTTTCCGGGTTCTTTGGCGTAAAGTAGGAGTATACATCGTCCTT
>JAFGOU010000456.1 GCA_016926315.1 Chitinispirillaceae bacterium | reverse complement strand
TGATTATTCGGCACCACGGGCAGGACACCGACGTATACTACCGGTTCAAGCTGGACGATGATCCGCAGCTCGAGGCGGCGGTCTCTTTCATACGCAACGGCGACGTGTATGCCGCGCTCCTCGCGCCGGACCCGGCGGAAGGGAAGCCGAAAACGGCGAAAAAGCGGAAGAAAGCGAAAAAATAACACACGTGATGTTTTTACGGATAAGGAGAAAGCGAAGCGTCTATGATCACTAAAATGCGCACCATGGCGCCGGTCATCATGATGGTGATACTTGTAGCGTTTGTCATCGGGACCATCCTCATGGACTGGGGCATGAACCGGGGAAGCCAGGGATCGCAAATGATGAATGCCGGAAAAGTCAACGGCCGCGCCATTCCGCTTCAGACCTTCGACAATGAGGTCAACCTGGAACGCCAGAAACTCGAAGAATCGGGCCGTTCGCCGGATCAGCTGCAATACCACATGGTACCCAGGAAGGTGTGGGAACGGAAAGTCAACGAACTGCTTATGGCGGATTTTTTCCGCAGGGTGCATCTTAACGCGACGCCCGACGAGATCTTCAATTATATCAAAAACAATCCGGTGCCGGGTATCGATACGGTGTCCGCCTTTCTGACCAACGGCGTGTTTGACACCAGCAAATATATCGCGTTCCTGAATGATCCGCGTACCTACGAGTATAATCCGGGATTCCGCGAGCTGGAGCAGTACGCGCGGGACATGATCCTCCCGGCGGCCAAGCTGGAGGTGCTGCTTTCAGCCTCGCTTTTGCCTACTCAGACGGAGATCGACTACCAGTACCGGCTGCAGCACGACAAGGTGGTGTTCGAATATGCGTCGGTCAATCCGGCGGCGTTCAAACCCGACAGCGCGGCGGTTACGGAAGATATGATGAAGGCCTGCTATTCGTCGCGCCGCGACTCGTTCGCGATCGGGGAACAGGTATCGCTCTATTCCGTCAAGGTGAAGAAAAACCCGACGGCGCGGGATTATGAGATCTACCGCCAGGAGTTTGCTGAAATCAAGGAACGCGTCATGGCGCTGCCGGATACGGCGCGGGAAGAGATGTTCGCTGAAGAGGCGCGCGTTTCGTCCGACGATGAGTCCAACGCCCAGAACGGAGGCGATCTCGGCCTGTTCAAGCGCGGTACCATGGTGCCCGAGTTCGATTCGGTTGCCTTCTCGCTGCCGATCGGCACGGTGTCGGACCCGGTCCTGACGCGGTTCGGGTACCACCTCATTTACGTGATGGCAAGGGAAAAAACGGGAAACGGGGAACAGGCGAAGGCGCGTCATATTCTCCGCAGGATCGTTCCCACCATGGAGACGCTTGACGAGCTGACCGAAACGATCGACACCCTGCGTTCGCGCATGCAGGAAAAAGGCTTTTGCGAGGCCGCACGGGAGGCCGCAGCGCGAGACACCGCAATTCTGTTCGATTCAACGGGATTCTTTGAAAGGGGCGGCATGATTCCGGGGATCGGCTACGTGTCGGGCGTGGGCCGGTTCGCGTTCTCGAACGAAAACAAGGAGGGGGATGTCGTTTCTGAGCGTCTAGAGAACAAGGACGGCCTTTATCTGTTTGCGGTTAAGCGGCGCATTTCCAAAGGGACGGCTCCGTTTGAGGTTGTAAAACCGCGCATCAGGCGTATGTTGCTGGATTCCCTCAGGGACGAACAGATCCGCGCCTTTGCCGGGGAACTGGCAACACACGCGGAGAACGCGCCCGCGCTTGCCGCCTTGCGGGAACGCGATACGGCAAGGATCGTGTCCGGCGTGACGGATACGATGCCGGTTGGCGGGTATGTTCCGGGTATTGGAGCCAATACCGTTATTGCGGCGGTGGCCCGCGCATTGCCCATCGGTAAAACCTCGGGACTCATCAAGACCCGAAACGGTTATTCCGTGGTACGGACCCTCTGGAAAAGTCCTGCCGCAGAGATACCCGCGGAATCACCCGACGTGGCCATGATTGTGAATCAGTACATGGCACAGGCAAAACAGCGCCTCTATATGGACTGGTACGACGCATACAAGAAAAAGGCCAGGATCGAGTCGAACATCGACAAAATTTATATCGATTGAAAATAACGGGCCGGTCGGCTCACGACATCACCCTCTTTCATTTCGCGTCGTAAGTCATCCAAACAGGGGTGGCTGCCGATGCGATGCATTCCGTGTTTCGACAAAGAATTCCATGAAGTAAAAAAGATTTGTTGTTGCATATATATTGAATTCATTATATACTGAATAGCTTTTTTCGATGAAAGGAGCATTGATTCGGTCGGTGGGTTATAGTATTTTACGAGGCTGTGGTTTTTATACGGGATCATCGTTCTGTCCATGATATTTCCAATCATTTTTCAACTATATATCACCTTATCGCTACAGGAGTTCCATTATGGCTGACCAGGTAAAAGCTATGCAATCCCTCATGGTGGAAAAAAGAAAATTTCCCCCGCCCGCAGGGCTGCAATCCACGGCGTATATCAAGAGCATGGAGCACTATCAGAAAATGTGGGAACGCTCAATAAACGATCCCGATGCTTTCTGGCTTGAACAGGCCGAACAGATCGACTGGATAAAAAAGCCGACCAAAGCGCTTGAATATACCTGGGACTCGGCAGGAAGGAACATCACGCATACGTGGTTTGCCGACGGCCAGCTCAATGTATCCTACAACTGCCTTGACCGCCACCTGAAAACGACGATTGCGGAGAAAACCGCTATCTTATGGCAGGGAGAAAAGGAAGATGCGGTCAGGAGGCTTTCCTACAGGGAGCTGCATATCGAAGTGTGCAAATTCGCCAACGTCTTAAAATCCAAAGGGATCAGGAAAGGCGACCGCGTCGCGATCTACATGCCCATGATTCCTGAGCTTGCCATTGCCATGCTTGCCTGTACCCGCATCGGCGCGATTCATTCAATCGTGTTCGGTGGTTTTTCCGCCGATTCGCTCAAGGGACGCATCACCGATTCCTCGTGCAAGGTGCTTGTCACGTCCACGGTGTCGCTGCGCGCAGGCAAGGTCATCAAGCTCAAGGAGATCGCCGACGAAGCGCTCAAGGGGTGCCCGAGCATTGAAAAAGTGGTGGTGGTAAAAGTGGACGGCCAGGATGGCCCCATGACCGAGGGCCGTGATTCGTGGTATCACGACGACATGGCTGCCGCCAGCGCGGAGTGCGCGCCTGAGCCGATGAACGCGGAGGATATCCTGTTTATCCTTTACACCTCCGGATCGACCGGAAAACCCAAAGGCGTTGTCCATACCACCGGCGGATACCTGCTTCATTGCGCGATGTCGCACCGGGTGATTTTCGACGTGCACGACGAGGACATCTACTGGTGCACGGCCGATATCGGCTGGGTGACCGGACACAGCTATATTGTCTACGGCCCCCTCGCCAACGGCGCGACCTCCGTCATGTTCGAGGGTGTGCCGACCTACCCTGATGCGGGTCGCTTCTGGCATGTTTGCGACAAGTTGAAAGTCACGATTTTTTACACGGCGCCCACCGCGATCCGCGCGCTCATGCGCGAAGGCGAAGAGTGGCCGGCGAAATACAAGCTTGATTCGCTGCGGGTGCTCGGCACCGTAGGCGAGCCGATCAATCCCGAGGCCTGGATATGGTACTATGAAAATATCGGACACAAGCGTTGTCCGATCGTGGACACCTGGTGGCAGACCGAAACCGGCGGCATCCTTATCACACCGCTGCCGGGTGCGCATACGCTCAAACCGGGCAGCGCCTCACGCCCGTTCTTCGGCGTTGACCCTGTCGTGCTGCGCGATGACGCGAGCGAGTGCGGCCTGAACGAGGGCGGCAAGCTCTGCATCCGTAAACCGTGGCCCGGCATGATGCGCACCACCTGGGGCGACCATCAGCGCTTCATCGACACCTACTTTACGATGTTCAAGGACCTCTACTTTACGAGTGACGGTTGCCGTGTCGACGAAGACGGCGACTACTGGCTCATGGGCCGCATCGACGATGTCGTCAATGTCTCGGGCCACCGCATCGGCACCGCCGAGGTCGAAAGCGCGCTGGTCAGCCACGCGAAGGTGGCGGAGGCAGCGGTGACCCCCATGCCGCACGAGATCAAGGGACAGGGGCTTTATGCCTACGTGACCCTGGTTGAGGGCGTGCAGGAGAGCAACGAACTCAAGAAGGAGCTGGTCGCGCATGTGCGCAAGGAGATCGGACCGATCGCGGCACCGGACAAGATCCAGTTCGCATCCGGCCTTCCCAAGACGCGCAGCGGCAAGATCATGCGCCGCATCCTGCGGAAGATCGCCGAGAACGACGTGTCGAACCTCGGCGACATCACGACGCTCGCCGATCCGAGCGTCGTCGATAACCTCCTGAAGGGCCGGCAGTAACCTGTACGGGACCCTGCGCGCCGTCGCGCAGGGTCCCAACGTTGCAATGGATTTACTAAAGGCAAAACGACACACCGTATATAAGGAGGAGCGCATGGGCAATGACAAAGTGATGAACCGCTGGCTGGTGGTGGGAGGCGCGATACTCATTCAGCTCTGTCTCGGCGCAATTTACGCATGGTCGGCGTTTACCGGAAAGCTCACGGCGGCCGCCGACGCAGGGGGAACGTTCTGCTTTACCAAAACCCAGACCCAGATCATCTTTTCCGTGGGTCTTGCGGTCTTTGCCGTTGTCATGGCGCTGATTGCGGGAAAATGGCAGGCCAGGGTGGGACCGCGCATCGTCGCGATGACCGGTGGAATCGTTCTCGGCGTCGGATACCTCGTGGCGGGCCTTTCCGGCTGCAATTTCTGGGGCATACTCATCGGCGTCGGCATTCTCGGCGGCGCCGGTATCGGTCTTGGTTACGTCTGTCCGATCGCGACCTGCGTGAAATGGTTTCCGGACAAGAAAGGCCTCATCACCGGACTCGCGGTTGCCGGGTTCGGGTTCGGCGCGCTCATCTGGATCAAACTCACGAGCGGTTTTGTCTTCGGGCCGATCGATCTCACGCCAGGATGGAAAGGCCTTTACGGCGCAGGCATGGGAGTGAGCCAGATATTCATGCTCTACGGCGTCCTGTTCGCAGTGCTGGTCGTTCTCGGCTCCCTGGTCATGGTAAATCCTCCTGACGGATGGAAACCAACGGGCTGGACCCCGCCGACCGGCGCGGCAGCAAGCGCGAGCGGGCAGTCCAATTTTACCACGGGTGAAATGTTCAGGACCGCGCAGTACTGGAGCCTGTTCTTTATTTTCATGATCGGCGCAACCGCGGGGCTCATGGTCATCGGCGTGATCGGCCTGTTCGGCAAGGACGCACTCACCGGAAACGGCGTCGAGGCCGCAAAGGCTGCCATTATCACCGGCACGGCCATGGGTCTTTTTTATGCGCTCATGAACGGTCTTGGCCGCATCATCTGGGGTTCGGTTTCCGACAAGATCGGCCGCAAGAGCTCCATCATTTTTATGACCCTCCTGCAGGGCATCATGATGATTCTTTTCTATTTTGTCGGCAGCATGGAGTGGGGCCTGTATCTGAGCGCGGCGGTCATTGGATTCAATTTCGGCGGCAATTTCGCACTGTTTCCCGCTGCCACGGCCGATTTCTTCGGCAATAAGAATGTCGGTACCAACTACCCCTGGGTATTCATGGCCTACGGCGTCGGCGGCATTATCGGTCCGGTGCTCGGCGGCGTCATGGGAGATGCCAAGGCCTGGATGTGGGCGTTTATCCCAGCCGGCATCGCCTGTATCGTGGCAAGCGTCATTGCCATGACGTTGAAACCGCCGCTTGCAAAGGCGGGCTGATCTGCCGGCAAAAGGCCGGGCAACCAGCCGCGTCTTTATTGAAAAAATACGGCCCTTTCATTGACTGGATGGGTCGTTCTTCGGATCCCGATGCTATCGCACGAGCTCATGCAAAAGCAACGGCAATAATGCTAATAACCCTGTCGCCGGTGTTGAAGGAACTGGCTGAAAAACGGAAAATCAGCATACTGCCGGCATTTTATGAATTAGCCACCGGCGAAGTGACGATTCTCGAGTGAGCCAGTACCAATAGTCTTGTTCCCCTTCATAATAATTCGACTGCTCCGGATTTCTCGCTAATTCCCAAGACATTAACCAGCAGGATGACCCTGTTTCGTTCTCTTAAGAGAACGAAATGTTACATAAACCTGATAATAATATAGCAAAAACCTAATTTTTTGCTATATTACCTCATGGCTCGTGATTTGTTCGTATTGAATGAGAGAATGAATATGGCGGACGTGTTTGAGCATCAGAACTACCGCGAATACCTGCGGGAGTACTATAACGAGCAAAAAGCGCTTAAGAAAAGCTTTTCCTACCGCTCGTTTTCGGAAAAAGCAGGTATCGCCGCCCCGTCATTTCTATTTCATGTAATTGAAGGAAAACGGAACCTGACCAAAGCGACGGTGCTGAAAATTTCCCAAGCCATTGGTCATAATCGCGACGAAGAGGAGTTTTTTGAAAACCTGGTGTTCTTCAACCAGGCGTCAACCATCTCGGAAAAGACATCGTATTACAGCCGTCTTGTTGAAATCAGGCGGCCGATTGATATCGCGATCATTCCCAAAGACCGGTATGAATATTACAGCACGTGGTATCACAGCGTCATACGCGAGGTAGTCATTTTCTTCGATTTCAAGGATGATTTCGACCGTCTTGCAGCGTTTCTTGTGCCGCCGATCAGGGGGAGCGAGGCGAAACGGTCGATCATGCTTCTTGAGCGGCTTGGATTCATTGAACGTGACAGCCAGGGCCTGTACCATCAGACCCAGAACCTGATCAATGTTAAAGCGGGAGCAACCGATGCGTTTGCCATTGAAAAATTCCAGATGGAGATGCTGCACGTGGCGCTCAAGGCCTATGATACGGTACCGGTGCGTAACCGCATGACCACGTCGACAACGTTTTCGATTTCCCCCGAGACCTTCGAGCTTTTCAAACTGCGGCTGCGCGATATGCAGCACCAGCTCATGGAAATCGCACGGATAGACGAAAAACCGGCGACGGCCTATCAGCTCACGATAAACTTTTTTCCGGTAAGCAGGAGCGTGGATAATGACAAAGACCGTCCCTAATATGCTCCTGGCGTGCGCAGTACTCCTGACCCTCATGTGCACGGGTTGCAGTATCTCTTCTCTTGACACCGGCGGTTCGTCCGGGACCGAAGTCAGCGCAATAAGCGGGACCGTCGTTGATCAGGAAGGAGCGCCGGTTGCCAATGCAACCGTGAGACTGCGGCCAATTGATTTTCTCGCTGATTCGGCGAATTCCGAGATGTATCTGGCGACGCGTTCCCTCATCGATACGGTCACGCGGCCGAACGGATCGTACGCTATGTGCGGTATGCTGCCCGATTCCTACACCGTCGAAATCACCGTCAACGATTCCCTCGGTGTAACGATACCGCTTATGCTCTCGTCAAGCGATAAAATGGTTGCGCTGCCAAACGATACGGTTTCTCCGCTGGCGGAGATGACGGGAAATGTCCAGGTGGGCTACGGCGGCGACGCGTTCGGATATATACAGGTATACGGGCTGCAGCGTTCGGCGCGACCGGACAGCATGGGAAATTTTTCCCTCACGATCCCGTCCGGCAGGCATCGCCTGCATATCGGCGCCTATTTGCCGGCGGGTCCGGACACCAGCGAATTCGACGGCATGGACCTGTCGGTCGAGGTGCAGAACGGCGAGCAGCGGAATATCGGCTCATTCAGGATGCGGCCACCGCCGCCGCCGCCCTGCCTCGACGGTTCATGCGACAGCGCGGTCGTGCGGTATATTCTTGACGCTGCCGGCTTGAATTATGTGAGGACCGGCGAGGTCACCAGGGTCGAAAACGGCAGGATCGTTGAGTTACACCTCCGGAACCGCTTGATGCAAAACGGCATTCCACCCGACGTCAACAAGCTTATCGAGCTGCGGGTGCTTGATCTGGGCCGGACCGGTCTTCCGTTCATGTTCCCGGACATGGGCAGGATGAGCAAGCTCGAAGTCGTGCGGCTGGACGGGAACCATATACCTGAATTTTCATCGAGCGTGGGAAACCTTTCCCTTTTGCGGGAGCTCGATCTGTACGGCAACGAACTGACCCAACTGCCGCCGTCGATTGTGCAGTGTACCGGCCTTTTGTTTCTGGAGTTGTCGAACAACCGGCTCTGCGCTCTGGACCAGGCAATGGCGGCATGGGCGGACCGGTATGATTCCGACTGGAGAAGCACGCAACGATGCAGAAGCACGAAAGAATAAACACCATGAGGAGGGGGAAATGAAAGGATGGCTCCATGTCTATAATTGGTAGGAAGGTAATTGCGACGAGGTCACGTTCGAACAGTATGACTATCCCCCTTTGTTCATATGGGGCGTCACGATGCGCGAGCCGAATCGTGACATTATGCAGTGCCGCTTTTTTTCTGTGGGCACCGTCGATCATGGGGTCGCAGAACGCGTTCGAGGGGTACACCTTTGTTTTCAGCGGAACGAACGCCTACCTGTATAACATGGATAAAACCATCGTTCATCAGTGGTCGAACCTCCGGAGCAACTCCGCCGGCTGCGCCGATCTGCTGCGCGACTCGAGCATTCTCTGGCCTTCGAGCGACCGGGGGAGCTGGACCCAGCAAGGCGCGCTCCAGGGCGGGAGGCTCCAGATCATCAAATGGGACGGGACCGTGACCTGGGATTACCTCTATCGCAGCGCCGACTACATGCCGCACCATGATATCGAGCCGGTGTACTATACCAACAACCCACGGGAAAAACCGAATGTCCTAGTCATCTGTTACACGACCTGGGGGGATAAAATCACCGAGCTCAAACCCACGGGATTAAACACCGCCGAGGTGGTGTGGGAATGGTGGGCCGGCGACCATAACTGCCAGGCCGGGACCGGCATCGGCAAGCCCGAGCTGCTCGACAAGGGAGAGGGCGGTATCGGCAGTTTTCGCGGCGATTTTGACATAATGCACACCAATTGCGTGAGTTTCAACCGGACCTTGAACCAGCTCGTCCTCAGTGTCAAGGGCTTCAACGAGATGATGGTGATCGATCACAGCACCACCACCGCAGAGGCCAGGGGCCATACCGGAGGGAAATACGGCAAGGGGGGCGATATCCTGTACCGGTGGGGTATGCCCTCGAATTACGGCGTGACCGGGACCCAGCAGATACGAGGGCAGCACGGCTCCTGCTGGGTGCAGGACACCATGCCGGGCACCAGCCTGCCGATTCCCGGCGCGTTCAATATGATGTGCGTTGACAACGGAAACAGAAGGGTCGTGGAGATCGTTCCCGCGGGCGCGAAAAACGGCGTATATCCCCGCACCGATGGCCAGGCATTTGCCCCGTCAGCGGCCTTGTGGACCCATGCGGTCAGCGACCTGCAGGGGAACGAAGGCAGCGTGCAACGGCTTCCCAACGGCAATACGCTTATCTGCATCGGCGGCGTTTCCATGGGCGGTATAGGCGGGTCCCGTGGAAGGGTGTTTGAATTGACTCCTGCGGGCGCTGTCGTATGGGACCTTTCCGGCATTCCGACCACCACGGAAGGCGTGCGTTATGCCTACAGTTACCTCGACGGCAGCCAGACCTATGTGCAGCGGAAACCCGTATATTCGGCAGGTCAACGGCTGTCCATTGTATCCGATCCCCTGAGCGGGCAAGTGCGGATAGTCACCGCGCAGCCGTTGCATGGGGCCCGGGTCTCGCTTTTTACCCTTGGCGGCAGGAGTGTGGTAGACGGATATCCTTTGCAGAACAGTGTTTTGAACCTCGGCAGGCGGCCTGCGGGTCAGTATTTCGTTAAAATATGCTCTGGAAATACTGTTTCATGGGAACGGGTTGCGGTCCGGCAGTAAGATCAGGATATCCCTGCCGTGCAAGGTGCATGAAAAGAAGAAAAGGCTGGCGGCGAACGGGATAATGGAGGAATAAAAATAGTAACGGAAGATGATTTGCATGCAATTAAGCATTAATAAGCATATATTATTAAGGATTTATTAGGATATGGTTAGCGGTCGATGACACATGAAACGGGAAAGGTAACCAGATACAGATCGCTTAATCGTTTTATTTGTTCGTAACACTATTTGGTTAAGGTCTCCGGAAACAGGGCCAATTCGCGGGGAAAAAGCCTTGGCAACAACTGCCTGCACAAAAGAAACACACTGTGCAGAAGCGCCACGGTACCAACCGTCCAGAAGATAAAGCAAGGAACCGGCTGCAGACGGCAGAATCCGTACAACCTTTTTTAGAGGAAGTGAGCAGTATGATTCATCATCCAAAGATCGAGGCCCTGCTCTTCGCAGTCATGGTCGGTTTTGTTTTTACGGTTCCTTTACCTGCGGCATCAAACGCGTACCAGGGATATGTGTTCTGCGCCAGCGGGTATAACGCCTATCTTCTCGACCCGAGCGGGAGAACCGTGCATACCTGGAGAGCGACCAGCAGCGCCCGGTCATATGCACACCTCCTTCCCGATGGAAGTGCGCTGTTTCCCATCAGCACCAGTTGCACGGTTCGGGGAGACGGGGCATATCCCCACGGCCGTGTCCAGAAAATAAGCTGGGACGGGCAGATCGTATGGGATGCCGTGATATGTGACGCCACCTACACGCCCGGCTACACCATTGAGCCCATGCCGAACGGCAATTTTTTAGTAGCCGGGGCCTCAAACACCGGCGGGCTCAAGATTGTCGAGATCCAGCCCTCAGGCTCCTCCGGTCACACCAAAGTCTGGGAATATGACCTGCCCGACAGCCTGGGCAGAAGCGGGTATATAAACAGCGTGAGCTACAATCCGGAACTTAACTATGTGGGAATAGATATAAATCAGCAGAAAAAGCTCGTGGTGATCAACAAGGCGACGAAAAGCATCGTGTACACCTACGCCGTCACCTCAGGAACCGCCACCCATGGAGCAATGTGGGTAACCAAATATTACCTGGGAACCAACATTGTCATGCCTGACGCGGATACCGCCGCCATGCGGGTGAACAATTTCATGGTCGTCAATAACAGCACCCAGGTGGTTGAGGTCAACCCGGTTACCCGAAGGTTTGTAAAAAATATCCCCTTCAGGTATTCCGCGCATGAAGGATCGGTGCAGCGACTGCCGAACGGCAACACCCTGGTAAACGCCGCGAGCAGCACCGTCGTTGAGCTGAGTGATGACGGCACCCAGATACGGACCATCACCCTGCCCGGCAGGGTGGCTCGGGCCTATATGTACGGCCCTGCCTATCCGGGGCTCAAGGACTATACGAGGATCACGACTGCGGTTCCGAAACCAACGGCCGCAGGGAAATTTTCCTACAATGCGGCAACCGGCATGCTGAAGGTCGCTTTGGATAATCCGGACAATGCGCCGCTTTTCCTGCGCATTGTAACGCTCAATGGGAAGACGGTTTTTTCGTCGGCTTCGCGCGGATCAACGGCCAGTATTTCAACCGGAACGCTTGGGCCCGGCGTCTATTACGTTGAAGCGCACCGTTCCAGAGGGTACGAAAAAGATGGCGCAGCAGGAATCCGTCATGGATTTGTTAAAACGCAGTGAGGAACGGTGCGTGTCGAATAGCCCAAGAAACGTGCGGCATCGACCGTTATGGCATGTGGATACATGGTTCCACGTTCCGTTGAGGAGAGTGAGCTTTTTTTAGCGTGAAGTCGGTATGCTTGTGTATATTAATACTTCAACATTTTTTATCAGGTAGAAGGCGAGGGTCCGCATGAAAAAGGTAACTGCTGTTGTTATCGCAACACTGTGCCTCACTATAGCCAGCCAGGCCCAGGAGGTGTCCATAAGCGGCACGGTGACCGGCGGCGGTAACGGTATCCAGGGCGCGCGCGTCAGCGTCAAGAACTACCCGCACCTGGCCACCTACACCGATGCTTCGGGCGATTTTACCATCACCGGATCTCTGCCGATCAAAAACCGGATAACCGGAAGCCGGAACATCCCGGCGTTCCCGTCGGTTGCTGACGGCAAGGTGCTTTTTACGATCGATAAAACAGGCGCCCGGGCGAGCGTTGACCTGTTCGATCAGTCAGGCAGCCTGCTTTTTTCGCGAACAATGACGAACCTTGGCCAGGGTTCCCACGCCGTTACGCTTCCAAAAACCGCATCGGGCGTGTATATCGTACGCTTTTGCAGGGGATCCGAATCATCTATTATGAAAATGGTCGCCGGGAACCCGGCGGCCCTGATAACGAACCAGGGAAAAGTCGTGTCGTCGTTACGCTCCGCCGGTAAAACCGCTGCCTATGTCGATACCCTGATTATCTACGCCAGAGGCTGGAAAAACAACCTGACCGCCCTTCCCGACTATGAGGAGCAGGTGACGGCAACGCTTGCGGCGTCCAATCCCTGGAAGCCGACCGGCGGTCTCACGCACGACAACGGCATGGTGAAGATCATGGCAAGCGGGCACGATTTCGAGATGGGAGAACCTGACCCGAACGTCGGGGCTCCCGACAAATATCTGAGCGAACAGCCGGTGCACACGGTTTCGTTTACCTATGATTTCTGGATGGACACGACCGAGGTGACCCAGAAGCTGTATGACAGTATCATGAGCGTCGGGTACAGCGGCTATGCCACGCCGCTCAACTGGGATTCGCTGTTCGGGTTCGGCGACCGGTATCCCGCCTACTACCTCTACTGGGGCAACGCGGTGCTGTTCTGTAATGCGCGCAGCAACATCGAAGGATTGGACACCGTGTACCGCTATACGGACATGAATGCGCCGCCGGGAGAGCCGCTCGATCTTTCGGGTGTTTCGTTCGATCTTTCGAAAAACGGGTACCGCCTGCCCACCGAAGCCGAATGGGAATATGCATGCCGCGGCGGCACGGCGACCGATTTTTACTGGAACAAGAACTATCCCGGCTACCCCTCGAGCGCGGCCGACACAGCCGAGGTTTCGCAGAACGCGATCTGGCGCGCCAATTCATGGGACATAGGAGAAGGGGAGGAGGGATGGGGCAATCATCCGGTGGCCACCACGCCTCCCAATGCCTACGGCCTGTACGACATGGCGGGCAATGCGAGCGAGTTTGTACACGATTATGAAAACGAAGACTATGGCTACGGAACCGTGGTTGACCCTTCGGGCCCCGCGACCGGCGACCTGCATCTTCTCCGGGGAGGAAACTGGGGAAATGATGCCGTATGCCTGCGGTCCGCGCACCGGTCTTTTTCCGGCGCGCAATACCCCTTTTTCCTGTGCGGATTCCGCACGGTCAAGCGTGCTCAATGAAGCCAGAACAAATGAAACTGCCGCCATTCACCCATGACCGGGCCATCCTTGACAGCAGGCGTCTGTTCCTGACGCTGCTCTGCGCGTGCGGCGCGATTGCTGCCGGAATCGATTCGAGCAGCGCCATTTTCAATGACGCGAAGATCCATGCCTACGAACTTTCGTTCTATTATCCCGACTGGGAGGATTCGCTCAAATATTACAAGAGCCTGCCCGACGAAGAGTATATCCCGGCCCGGTTCCTCTATCGCATGAGCAGCGGTGACAGCATCGTGTTTGACAGCATCGGCGTACGCTACAAGGGGAATTCCTCCTACAATTTCGCTGCCAACTCACCGAAAAAACCCTTTAAGTTCAGGTTTGACAAGTACCGCGATAACCAGCGTTTCTTCGGCGTCGAACGGCTCAATTTCAGCAATGCGGCAAAAGATCCCACCATGATGCGGGAGAAGATCGCCTACGACATTCTTGGAGCGTATATGCCTGCCCCGCGGACGGCATTCGCCACCATCACCATTGAAGGTAGCCTTATCGGCCTGTATACGCAGATCGAACAGGTCGACAAGATCTTTCTCGCGCGCCATTTCGGCGACAATGATTTTAACCTGTACAAGTCAAGCGACAACGGCTCCACGCTTCAGTATGAGGGACCCAACCAGTCGAGCTATGAATCGCATTACGAGCTGAAAACGAACGAGGCCCTCAATGACTGGTCCGGCTTCATCGACGTGGTCGACAAGCTCAACAATACCCCTGCCCAGGATTTCATACGGACCGTGGGCGGCTGCCTCAACCTCGATATCGTCTGCCGGTATCTCGCCTTCAACATGGTGACGTCCAATTTCGACAGCTATACCGGATCGGCAAGGAACTACTACCTGTACGACGATTCGACAGGCGGGAAATTTGTGCTCATCCCGTGGGACCTGAACCTTTCGTTCGGCGCCTATCCCAACAACTGGAACGTGACCACCATGGACGTGGTCACGGTTTCCAACCTTGCGCAGCGGCCGCTTAACAGAAGGATACTTGAAAACGATTCGCTCCGCCGCGTGTATCTCCGGTATATCGAGGAGATGATCAACGGCCCGGCAAGCACCGATTCCATTGTCGCGAAGGCCGCCGCGCTGCGGACGCTTATTGATTCTTGTGCCCGGGCAGACAGCAATAAACTGCACCCATATGACCAGTTCGTAGCGAACATCGACACCAGCGTGAGTGTCACCGACGGCATCGCGCGGACCACCATACCGGGGTTGCGTCTGTTCAGCGAAGCCAGGAGTGCCGCGCTCAGGACCCAGCTCGACGCGTACCTTCCGGTCGTGCGCGGCGCAACCGGCGCGCATCGCGGCGCTTCACTGCTTTCGGCCACTTGCAGGGCAGGCGCGCGTGAAATCGTCATCAGGTTCACGACGGCAAAGGAAAATGCGCCGTTTTCCCTTGCGATATTCGACTGCCGCGGCGTTTGCGTGGACGGCCGTACCGGCGGCAGGGTGCCGGCCGGAACGCACCGGTACGTATGGGATGCCGCGGGCTGCGCGACCGGGTATTACATGGTCCGGCTGTCGCTGAACAACGCCGTAGCTGATGCGCGGGCACTAACGGTCCTGCGATGATGTCTTTTCGCGCCGTACACCCTTTGATTAGGTAAAGGAGCACGCTTTTTCATGCTGGATTTCCTGACGCTACAGACCGCAACGACCCATCCGTCGCTCGTCTCCATTCTGTATACGGTTCTGCTTTCGTTTCTTCTCTCGTCGCTCATCGCGATCACGTATGAGAAGACGTTCCGGGGCCTGTCCTATTCCAGGAATTTCATACAGGCGATCATCCTCAGCTCGATCGTGGCGGGCATGGTGATGCAGGCGATCGGCGACAATCCCATCCGCGGTCTGGGTATCCTCGGCGCGCTCGCGATCATCCGTTTCAGGACCGTGTTCAAGGACCCGCGCGACATCATTTTCATGTTCGCCGCCGTGGCGGCGGGCATCTCCTGCGGCGTGTTCGGCTACGGGATCGCGGTCGTGGGCACGCTCGCCTTCTGCGCGGCCGCGGTGGCGCTCTACTACTCGCCGTTCGGCAAGGACCGCTATTTCGACGGCATGCTCCGTTTCAACATCGTCAGCGAGACGGTGACCAGGCAGGCGCTTGAGAGCGTCATGAAGCGCTACTGCAAGAATTTCGCCCTGATCACCCTGCGTGAGATGGCCCAGGGAGAGCGGCTGGATTATGCGTATCATGTCAAGCTCAGGAAAGCCGATGCCAAGGAAGCGTTCGTGGATTCGCTCAAAACAATCGAGTCGATAAAAGATGTCAATCTGATGCTGCAGGAAACGACGGTGGAGCTCTAAGAGCTCCAACCGGTTTCCTGCCGCCCGATACATGCAAAGGTATGCCCGATGAAAACGTTTTATGCCGTGTGTCTGTCCGTGTTTCTCGTCCTGCTGGTCATCACCATGTCGCTGCGGAGCGACTCGACGAGTTTTTATGGGGTCGCCGACGCGCAGGAGCTCGTCATCAATGACGAACAGGCGGTTGAGATAAAAAAAATCATGGTCGTTCCGGGGCAGGAGGTGAAAAGCGGGGATACGCTTCTCGCGGTGGCGAAGCCGGACCTCGACCACAAGATCGCCGAAATACGGCGGCAGCTTAACGAGCTGCAGTCGCGCAAAAGCGCGCACGTCAATTTGTCGCAGTCCGAGATCCTCAGGTTCAAATCGCAGCAGGAGGCGCGTATCGGCGAGCTCAAGGCCCAGATCAAGGAGCTTGAGGCGCAGTACGACATCAACCGGAAACTCGTTTCCGAGCTGCGAAGCATTGATACGAGCGACCGGCTTTCCGTTGGCAGCGACGACACGGCGAATCCGGTCATGATAAAGATCCAGCAGCTCAAACGGGAGCTCGCGCTGGCCCAAGATACGGCGCAGATCGACATGCGCAGGCTGAAAGGCGAGCTTTCGTACGCGGGCGATCCCCTCGCCGAGCAGGTAAAGGGACTGACAAAAGAGATGGCCATGCTCATGGAGGAGAAGGACAAACTGTACAAGATTGCCCATATCGACGGCCTGATCGGGGCGGTGAATTTCAAGGAAGGCGAAAAAGTGTCGCCGTTCACGCCCATCGTGACGCTCCATACCGAATCCCCGTCGTACATTCTCGGCTATATCCACGAAAACGCCTACAGCAAGGTGTATATCGGGCAGAAGGTCATGGTCAGCTCGCTTGATGACCGGGGCCATTCGGTTTCCGGCGAAGTGGTCGGCGTCGGCTCGCGGATCGTTGAGTATCCGGTACGGCTGCGGAAAAGTCAGGACATGCAGTTGTGGGGAAGAGAGGTCACGATAAGAATTCCTGATAACAACACGTTTCTGTTAGGGGAGAAAGTCATGATTTCTCTGAAGGAGGAGAAGGTTCTTGGCGCCGCAAAGAACCAAGGCGTTGATTCTCTGGCACTGGATGATACCGATAACGACGGGAAGCACAAGCTTTAATTGCTTCCGGCTCCCCGGTTCACTACCTGCGCGGAAAGGACGGTCGGCGACAATTCGATGAATACCGCATGCAAACTTGGCGTTACGCTCTGCGTCACGTGTGGTTTTGTTTCGGCCGAAGGGACGGCCGTGAAAACGTTCCTGCTGAGCTACAAGCAGGATTTTGACGTTGCACACCAGGAGGAGCGGGCGCGGTTTTTGGAAAAATCGTATCCGGGCATTCCGTTCATCGACGACTTGGAGCTCCGCCTGCAGAACGAGGCGTACGATATCAACCGGCTTCGTTACACGGTGCGCCTTAAACCCCGCGGCATGGGCGAAACCATGGCGGCACGACGGTATAACAAGACCGTTGCCCGCACCAGCCAGCAGCGGTTGCAGGTGCGTTCCAACAACGCACTCATGGACCGTTACGAGAAGGTGATCGATCTGCTCGAACACGGCGCCCTGGCGGCGTATTACAAGGAGCTCGGTCTCCTGTGCGAGGACCGGATCAAGGTGCTGGAGAAAAAGACCTACACCGGCGATGCCGGTCTTGACGAGCTTATCGATGCGGAAAACGACAATACCAAGGTGCATACACGGCTGTTCGACGAACAGAAAGCGATCACCCTTATCAAGCGCAGTATCAAAATGTCCATGAGCGCGGACAAGGGGTTCGACGGTTTCGACACGACCGGCCTGGTGCCCGTGGATTCGATCATCGCCCGGGTGGAAAACGGCCGCTTCGTGCTTGACACGAACAACGCGCATCTCGACTACTTCCGGCTGCGGCTCAAGCTCGCCGAAGAGCGGTATACGCTCGAGAAGGCGGAACGGAGACGGTATCTCGATTTCATCGGTTTTTCCTATGACAACGGCGAGATGCTGGATGAGATGGAACGGCGGAACGAGGAGCGTTCGTATAATTTGAACAACGCGTACCGGCTTGAAATGTGCATTGCCATTCCCGACCTGACCAGGGCGCGTCACGATATCGCCAGGCGCAAAATCGACTACCTGTCCGAAAAAGAGGACTATGAGGAGCTGAAACAGGAGATGAGCGAAAAAATGAACAAGGATCTCGAAGACCTCCGCTCCCTCATCGCGCAATACCGGTTCCTGAAAGCGCGGGAAAGCGAGGTCGATGCCACCTCGTCGCTTAAAAAATATCTCCAGATGAGCGCCGTTGATCCGCTTGTGCTGCTCTCGATCAAGGAGAGCATCGTTAAAAACCATCTCGATATGGCGGCACTCAAGTTCAGCATTATGCGGAATTACATCTATGTGATCGATGCAGCGGGACTGCTGTCGCAACAGCCGCTGCGTAATTTTCTCTCCGCCGGCACGGAAGTGATCGAAAAGTGAGCAAGCGTGACGCAGCAGCAGCCGTGGAACCGCGCAGGGGAGCAAAGCAGTTCGAAATGCCCGCGCTCCTGGAACGGTTCGAATCCAAGTATACCATACCCTATGACCTGGTGGAGCCGATATCGGAATTCGTGGCCCCGTATTGCTCGCTCGACAAGTATTCCGAACGGGCGCCCGACCTTTTTTACACGATCAACAGCCTCTACTTCGACACGCCCGAGTTTCATTTCCTCTGGCAGCGGCTGATGAAGGTCGAGAAGCGCTTTAACATGCGCATCCGCTCGTACGGCGAACAGCCGCGGCCGCCCTTTTTCCTCGAAATCAAACTCCGGCGCGGCGACATCATCCAGAAGGTCCGGGCGCGGGTCAACACCGCCGACCTGGCGGAGCTTTTTGAAACGAACGGCTGCGGGCGGCTGGAGGAAGAGGACGAGAAGCGGATGGAAAACCGCCAACTGTTCTGCCGCGTGGCGCAAACGTATAACGCGCGTCCCGTGGTGCTGGTGCAGTATATGCGCAAGGCGTACGTGTCCGACATCGACCAGTACGGCCGCGTGACCTTTGACCTCGCCTTGCGGTGCATGCCCCGCACCGGGTACGATCCAATCCCCGTCGAATCGGAAATGATCCCGTGCGATGGGAGTGGTTGCTTTGACCCCGGAACAAACGTCATTTTAGAGTTGAAATGCTATACTTCATTCGTACCGCTCTGGATGGTGGACCTGGTGAAAACCTTCCATCTGAAACGGCGAAGCTTTTCCAAATACGCCACCAGTCTCAGGCCGGTGTTAAACAGGTACCGGAATACCGGTATCTTTATGCGCGAGCCGGTGGTGAGCGATGACTATTGCCTGGAGGATTGATGAACCATAACCTACGACGAAGCGCCGTTGTCGCGATAGGCGTGCTAGCGGCAGGGTGCGCGCTTATTGATCCGCCTGAAAACATCGAGGTGCGGGAGTATCTCTATTCAATACACTGCACCGAGATCAACTACCACCCGCTCGGGCTCGACAGTACCGACGCTGACGAGTATGAGTTCATCGAGCTCAAGAACACGGCCGATTCGTCCGTCAGCCTGGCCGATGTCGGGTTTACCAACGGCATCGATTACACGTTTCCCGACGATACGCGGATGGAGCCGGGCGCCTTTATCGTGCTCGCGTCCGACAGCGCCGGCTTTATCCGGCGGTACGGGTTCGCGCCGTTCGGCGTGTATGCGGGAAAGCTCTCAAACGGCGGCGAAAAGGTCACGCTCAAAGACCTCACGGCGGACAAGTCCTTCCTGTCGATTGAATACGACGACAACGCGCCCTGGCCCGAAGCGGCCGACGGCAACGGGTGGACGCTCGTACCGGTCAGCGCGGACGCGTCAGGCAGCGATCCGGACGATCCCTCCTCCTGGCGCGCCTCGTTTTGCCGGAACGGCTCGCCCGGCGCCGACGATCCCAATATCGTTCTTGTTAATGAAGTGCTGACCCACACCGATCCGCCCCTGACCGACGCGGTGGAGCTGTACAATCCCAACGGCGTTGACGTCGATATCGGGAACTGGTACCTGACCGACCGGCGGGTCGACCCCATGAAGTTTTGCATTCCCGCGGGAACCGTGGTGCCGGCCAACGGTTATATCGTGTTTGACGAGGAGGACTTTAACGCCGATCCTTCCTCGCCCGCGAGCTTCGCCTTCAGCGAGCACGGGGAGGAGGTGTACCTGTTTTACGATTCCACGGGCATGCGCAGCGGAAGCTATTACCACGGATTCAGCTTCGGCGAAATGGAAAACGGCGTTTCGTTCGGCAGGCACGTCACGAGTTCCGGCGGCACCGATTTCGTGGCCCAGAAAAGCGTGACGCTGGGACAGGCCAACAGCGGCCCGCTGGTCGGCCCCGTTGTCATTACCGAGATCATGTACCGGCCGCCCGACGAAATAAGCGAATTCATCGAGCTGAAAAACATCTCCGGCCAAAGCGTGCAGCTTTTCGATCCGGATACGCCGTCAGTGACCTGGAAGATCGACGGTGTCGATTTCGCCTTTCCGCCCAATACATCGCTGGCGCCGGGCGAAATAGCCGTTGTCGCGTCGAACGCGGTTACGGCTGACGCGTTCCGGAGCGCCTATAACGTGCCTGAAGGCGTGCAAATATTCAGCATGACCGAAGCCCTGTCAAACAGCGGCGACTCATTGACGCTCCTCAAGCCCGAAGAGGCCTATATCGACAGCGCGCAGGGAATGACGCGAGTGACGCCCTACATGGTGCGAGAATGCATCGTGTTTGGCGACAGCGGCGACTGGCCGTCAAGCCCTGACGGCAGCGGCAACTCATTGCAGCGCAAAGAGGAAACCTCCTACGCAAACGATCCGGACAACTGGAAAGGGGACGAACCGACCGCGGGCAGGTAACGGTCGGAGCCTCAGCGGCCCCGCTGTTTGTGGTACCGGCTCAGGCTGTCATTGCCAAGCTTTGCATGCGCCTCTCCCAGGAGCCAGTGGGACGGGCGGTCATAGGGGTTCAGTTTCACCGCATCTTCAAGCACCTTCACCGCATTTTTCGGACGCTCCTTTTTCAAATACAATCTGCCGAGCTCGACCAGGATGTCCGAGCGTTTCGGCTCAAGCGCGCTCCACCGGTTGAGCAGCCCGATCAGGGGGTCCTTCTGCCCGAGCGTGCGATAGCAGTGGGCAAGGTGCTTTATGGTGACCGTGTCCCGGCGCTTGAGCGAATGGGCGCGCTCGAACGCGGTGCGGGCGCTGTCATGCATGTCGCGCTGCAGATAGGAATAGCCGAGCATGTAATAACAGTCGAAATCGCGTGAAAGCCGGTCAGCCGCCCGGTTGAGCGGCGGGATGGCGTTTTTATACTGGCGCACGTTGTAATAGAGCGTGCCGAGCTCTTTCCATGCCTCGGCGTCGCGCTCCTCGCGCCCGAGATAGGTCTGGTAGGCCTGCACCGCGAGCTGGTGTTCGTCCAGTTTCGCATAGACCCGCGCGAGGTCCCTGTGCATCGACGCAGGCGCTTTTGCATTGGCGATCGCGTTTTCCAGGGTGCGGCGGAGCAGGCTCAATTTTTTTCCCTCGCTATAGAACTCCAGGAGCCGCTCGTAATTGCGAATATCCGACGGGAAGGTGCGGGTATTGAGCTCGTACCTGCCGATGGCATTGCCCCGCTGTTTCTGTTTTTCATAGAGTTCGCCCAGGTGAAAGGCGATATCCTTTGTCTGTTTCTCCTGTTTGGACAGGACCATGTACTTCTCATACAGCGTCGTTGCCTTGACCAGGTCGCCGGTCTCTTCCGCGGCAAGCGCCAGCATGCGCATGACCCGCGGATCGCCGGGACGCATGGCATTGAGCCGCGTCAGCACCGGTTCCGCGTCCTTGTATCTGCCGGTCGCGAACCATGATTCCGCAAGCATGAACAGCACCTCCTCGGTCGCCGTTGCAGAGGTGGCATGGATCCCAAGCAGGTCAATGACTTTTTTCCACTCCTTGCGCTGGAACATGATGCGCGCATAGGCGAGCGTGACTTCGTAATCGGTGTATCCTTCCTTCAGATACCGGTCGAATGCGTCAGCGGCCCGGTCCCACATCTTTTTTTTGGCAAAGAGCTTTCCGGCCTCGGCGAGCGACGGCGCGTTTTCCCTGGGATCGGCTTTGTACAGATCCAGGTAGTATTCGGCCGCGGCGCTGTCATTGCCTTCGCGCAGGGCGGTCGTGGCCAGCTTTTTGACAAGACGGGACTGTTTTTTGTCAAATGAAAGCGCGGTTTCATAGGCTTGGCGCGCCTGTTTCCACTTTCCGGACTTCACATATGCGTCACCGATCGGTTCCCACAGGAACGCGGCGTCGTCGCCATATGCCTTTGCCTCGATCAGAAACGCGTCGGCCTGCGCGATCGTTCCCGCGATGAGCATCAGATACCCGAGATAGTACCGCACCCGGGGATTGGTCGGGTCGATCTCAAGCAGACGCTGGTACTCGTCTTTCGCTTCATTCATTCGTTTGAGCGAGAAACAGAGCGAGGCGATTTTTTCCTGCAGCGGAGAACCGCCCCCGTACAACTCGCGCTCCTTCCGGTATTGGTCGAGCGCCGTGGCGGAGTCACCGGTCATCAGATGCGCGTCGCCCAGAAGCTCGTGCACCTCCCGCAGCGGTTTGCCCTTGGACGCGACGATCGGCGAGAGCTGGAATTTTGCGGTTTGCGGGTCCTTTTTTTTCAGGCAGGTCCTCGCGATCGCCAAAGCGCTGACTTCATTGTCGGGCGCAAGCGTATTGATCGTGCGATAGCTGGAGAGCGCCTTGTCGTACCGTTCGTCCTTGTAACTCGCATTGCCGAAACGCCACAGGACAAACAGCGGCTCCTTCTCGGACTTGAGCAATTTTTCGTACTTCCTGCTCGCGTTCCGCACCTTTTTTTTCCGCGTGTAGGACTCCTTGTACACGAGCTTGCCAAGCTTGTTATTGCTCTTGTACGAGGCGAACAGGGAAGGCCTGGCAAAAAAACGACGCGTTTGCGACGAGACCTCACGGCCGCTGATGCGCGAGGCGACCGCGAAATAACAGGTGTCCAGAAGAATGCCGAGGTAGTTCACATGGCATTTGCGGTCCAGCGTCATGACCGTATTGCCGGTCTGCAAATCAATGAGCTCGAGAAACAGGGTAAAGACGTCCTGGTTCCTGCCGAGCTCGAACTTCTGCACCAGCTGGTGCGTCGCGTTGTGGTCGCGGATCGCGAGGGAGTAGTCGGGGGCAAACGGATCATTGGCAAGCTTCTTCAGGTCAGGCGGCACATAGCGCGAGAGCTCTTTGCCGGTGATGGTGCCGAAATCGGCGCAGAATTCAAGACGGAAACGGGCGGCCGCGTCGAGCAGCGCCGCAAGCCAGAGGGTTTTTTTCCATCTCCGTTTCTGGCCCGCGTCTATGGGATACGCGATGTGCACCACGGGCGCGGCATAGGATACAGGACCGGCGTCGAATCCCGAAGGCGCGCTGTCGCTGTAGGTGTCCCATCCCGTGGCACCACTGTCGCCTGACACCCCGAATCCCAGCGAATCACCGGAGGCGCCATACCCCGGGGCATCGCTCTCATAGGCCGGGCCGGCTTCCGGTGAATCATAATCAAAGGTCTGGGATACGGCAAGAGAGAAGATTACCAGAACGGGTAACACCAGTCTCATACGCGCTCCGCGAACATTTTTACTGCCTGCTGTCTGGTCAGTCACCATGTGGTTACAATCCGGGTGCCAAGTGGTCCCATGTACCTATCTTACAACAAAATACTTCAATGTGGTCGGGTTTT
This sequence comes from Chitinispirillaceae bacterium, assembly GCA_016926315.1. The sequence continues at coordinate 4,151 of JAFGOU010000456.1, read as the reverse complement.
GTGTACCCCAAACTGCGGAATGCAGATTTTTTTATGAGCAGGTGCCGGAAACGGACAATCGCGCTAGCGCAGGAGCCAGGCGATCTGGCTGCCGAAAACAAACCCCTTCCTGTCCCGGTCCAGCGATCTGCCAATAAATCCCATGTGTATATCAGCTTCAACCTGTTCCTCAAAGAGTCCCAGGCCAAGACCCAGCACCGTGCCGCTGATGCGCTGGGCCGGTTCCCACCCGAAATCCGGGACATACCGGTACGTACGCGAGTTCCCGCTTACCGCATTTACATACCCGAACTCGGCGGACTGAAACGGATCAATGCCGCTGTTGGATGTCCTGCTGAACCAGTTGCACCGGACAAAGGCCTGCACCGGTTCCGGAAACCTGAGCGCCTCAATGGCATGCAGGCCCATTTCCACTCCTATCGAACTCGAATGATACGCCTTGTCCTTGTCGGAAAGCGGAGCATACGAAGAGCCGTATGCAAGCCCCATGGATGCGTGAGCGTATTCAACCCATGCCGATACAATGGAAAAAAGCGATGTTGATCCCCCAATGCCGAATATGAAATCGCTGACCGTCCAGTCCTCACCCTCCAGCTTGGGCCCCACGTTCAGGTCGTCATTGGTCTCGGTATGCTCATACTGCTGATAATGGTTGCGCCAGTACCCAAGCTTCAACGCGGGATGAAACCGGCTTTCCCCGGCCTCTAGGTTCCCCGCGGTCTGCCACATCCAGGCCAGACTGTCGCCCTTGATCGGATTCATGTCTTGGTTCGGCGACGCCACATACACGAACCGGTGCGTGCCGATGTCCAGTGAAAAACCGCTCTGCACCGGAAATTCACTGCCACCAAAATCCACGTACCAGCCAAGCATGGGAAGCTGGCCCACAAAATACCGGTCCCGTTGGTTTGTCGCATAATCGCGCAGCGAATCAAACGCGGCTTTTACCCCGCCTTTCATGCCTATCGCGACCAGCTCATGGACCCGGGAACCCGCAGTAGCGCTCAGGTCATCGAGCCCGAGAACCATCCGCTCATTGTCGCTGTTTTCAAGGGATTCCGTTCCCACCGCACCCTTTACATGCAGCCCGAACTGAAACAGGCCGCCCGGTATCTGCGACGCGATGGTCAGCCCGAACCGGTGCATGGGAAGCGTAACTTCGGCCCGGCCCAGGGTCTGATCACTGATCCCAACCGGCATATAGTTCATGCGCACGTAAAAAACGCGCGGCATGCCCACGATCAGATCAGGCACGCTCCATGCCGTATAGTTCCTTTTAAGCGAATCACCGTTGTCCGCGTCATGCCACCGTATGATATGCGTGCCAAGGCTCAGACGCATGCGCAGCGAATCACGCTCAAGCAATCCCACCGGCGCCCCGTAAAAATCATAGCTGTTATACTGCCCCGGATCGGTAAACGAAGCCGCGCCGGCGCCAAGTCCACGCACCAGAGCAGGCTTGTCAAAAAGCGTGGGCGTTTGGCCAAAACCCGTCACGGCAACGCACGCTACAGCAATCAGGATGGATTTGAAACTCATCAAAGAAATGGCCCGATTTTCAGATGCTTGTTAACACGCTAGTACCGACCCTCGTACAATATAAAAAATGCGAAATTGGGCAGGGAGGGGAAATTGCGGGCAAAGGATGATCAAATTCTACTGAACGAACGTTTACAATAAAATCTCTTCCGGGGGCGGGTCATTGTACCGTGACAGTTATACAAAGCAAAAAAGAACGGTACGCAGAGGTCGCAAAGGGAAGACGCAGAGTTTCGCAGAGAAAAAAGCAAAAGCTTTGTTTTTGAAATCTTCTTTTCTCGGCAAGCCTCTATTTATCATCTCATCTTTCTCTGCGTTCCGCTTTTCTTCTTGTATTTCTGAGCCGGGTGTCCTGTGCAAATATACTAGCACGAGATCATGTAACCTTTATCTGCATGCCAAACCCTCGGCCATGCAAGCAGACCCATGCCAAACGGAAGACGCGAAGTTCGCAGAGTCAAGAAAAATGAATCTGAATTCAAAGGTCGTTTACTACCCGATATATTCCTTCTTTGAGCAACTGAGCATGGAAATTTATAATCAATCCTAACCGTAACTTACTTAACCGTAGGTATGTCAGCAATTGTGGCCTATCTGATAGTGCCAGTTGTTCTTTTGCTTTAACATCGACAATAACCTTTCCCTCTACAATCAGGTCTAATCGCAACGGCGTTCCCAGTACAGCATTTTTGTATGCTATTGGAACATATTTCTGCCGTTGGTATTCAATGTTTATAAGACCCAACTCATGGCACAATGCTTCTTCATACACTGATTCCAGAAGGCCAGGCCCAAGCGTTCGATGTACCTCTATAGCTGCACCGATTATTTTTTCGGATACTTCATTTTCATGCACCGATGAAATCTCCTTATCAAAATATTTAAGTTGAACTTTGTTATGTGTTTGAAGAATTCAAAATCGCAGCTTAAAAAATGCGAAAAATTATTCGGATGCCGTTTTAAAACTCGCTAAGAGCATTCGCAGAGAAAACAAAAAGCTTTGTTTTTAAAATCTTCTTTTCTCAGCGAGCCTCTATTTATCATCTCATCTTCCTCTGCGTTCCGCTTTTCTTTTTGTATTTCTGAGCCGGGTGTCCTTCGTAAATATACTGCATAAAGATCGTGTGGCCTGTATCTATTGATACTGGATTGAAAAATACCTTTCCGCTACCTATTATGGTATGCTGGTACAACAGGGGAGCGTACCAGACCCTGTGCGCGGATAAACAGCGACCAGGGCCGCGCGCACGTTAACACACCTCAACGCGCCGGCTTAACCGCGGACCTATTCAGACGTCTGGCCGGGTACCCGCGTATCCTCGATGTTGGAAATTTCCATGAACTCATCGCTATAAGGAACAAACGTCCCGCTGCCGACAGGCTCACCCGTACGCGCGCTCGTTTCCGAGTAAATCCATCCACCCGGTACGCGTATGATGGTATATCCCAAAGATTCGATCCACTTTGAATCATGCAGCTTCATCTTGTGCAGGTTCATTGAAATTTCCTTTCTGGTGTTCGAGTTGGCCTGAGATGGGGGAGCGCCGCTGAAAATATACATTCTGTAAATGCTCCGGCCTATCAGATCATGATTTTAAAAATCCCGGAGACCGGCACGGCATGGGGCTGTTGCAGGGCGGTAAACTGGCTTGGCGCCATTGGCATTATCGCAATAGGGTAATGCTTATATCGCAAACGTTCGTTTTTGTCTGCTGTCCCTTCAACAATCCTGAAGATAAAAAGGCCAGCGTAGACGGTCACGATCAATGGAGGGAGCGCAAGGAATGCTTGCGGGAGCGGCGCCGGAAATCTCTTCAATTTCATATTGTCAAATTCCTGTCCTGTTCATTTCGGCCATAGATGCCAAAGGTACGCTCCATAAATCGCGAGCAGGGCAATTCCCTCTATTCTAACGAGTCAAAACCCGGTTTTCATAAGCGGCAGGAGTACGATAGAGGTTCCCGTCATAAATGCCAAACCGATTGGCCGTATCCCTGATGCGCTCAACGGTGTAAGTGTGCCAGAGATTCCCAGAATGGCAAGTATATTGAAAATGTTTGAGCCTATGATGTTCCCCACAGCTATGTCTTCTTCATGTTTGATTGCTGCCACCACTGATGTTGCCAATTCTGGTAGGCTTGTACCCGCAGCTACAATGGTAAGACCGATAGCAGCTTCAGAAATCTTGAGAAGCGTGGCAAGATTTGTTGCGCCTTCTACGAATAACCTTGAACCAAAAACGAGCGCCGAAAGGCCAAGCGCTATCAATAATATATTGATGATTAGGGACGACTTTTCAGCCGGTGGTTTTTGAAGCGCATATCCGACAATTCGTATATCGCCGACGTGTGTGCCGCACGCCTGTCATAACGCCTAAAAAGCTTTTTAGCAGATGCCTTGCCCTCTCAGACCATAAAACTAGATTTTCTTTCATAGGCGGGAGGCCCTATACACCATGGTAGAGAGCGATTTGTCAATAATGATATTGATATTATCTGTTTTCGGATCGTGTGGATTAAAATATTTTTCGATTAACTCCAGCAAGGATATTTATTGCAGGAACTTTATCTATATATCTTTTATAGTCATCACCAAATTTTTCTATCATTAAC
>JAFGOU010000455.1 GCA_016926315.1 Chitinispirillaceae bacterium | reverse complement strand
TCGGGCCGGGTGTCGGCCGTGCACTGCATGATGTACACCGGCTGGCCGCGGCGCTCTGCCGCGGCCATGGCCAGGGTGGTCTTGCCGATGCTCGGATGGCCGATGACCCGTGGGGTGAGCGGCAGGTCACCCTCGGCCACCGTAAGCCAGCAGGCAAGCAGTTGCCGCAAAGGCTCGGCTTGGCCGATCCATTCGGTGGTGACCTTTACCGGGTGCGATAAAATAAGTTCGACGTTGTCGATGACGGTTTTTGGCATGGGTTCCTCTCGGTCGGGAGATAATCATCTGGTATCGAAAAATAGGCGATGCTGGGGCGAGGGGAACAGGGGAAACTAAAGAGATCGTAGATTACGGATTGTAGATTGTGGATTGAAAGGAAAGCCACCAATGTGCGGATTGTAGTGAACCGCCTTTCCAGGTATCCACGATGTGATTGCGGAATGCGGAATCGTCCCGTTTGCCATGCCGCCTCGACCCACCTTCGCCGTCCACCCTCCGTCTGCCTTTGCCGTCCACCCTCCGCAGTGCTACGGAGGACGGGTAGCCGGCTACGGCAGAGGCAGGTGGGCCTGTCATTCGCTAACCCGTCGATGTTCCCGTCGCGGCCATCGCGCAATCCGGGTCATTGGTATGATTCTTCTGCCCTGTTTTCAATCAAAGCGTCACACGCTTGCGTGAATCCCAGTGCGCATGCTTTTTTCAAGTCGTTTCGTTCCCGTTCACCATCGCCGATTTTTTGAAATACGATTCCCCGGTTGAAATAGGCGCGGGAACAGGTTGAATCAAGCGCGATAGCCTGTGTGTAATCCGCAACGGCCCGTTTAAAATCGTTTTTCAGGCTGTACGCCAACCCACGGTTGTAATAGGACCCTGCGTGCCATGGATTGAGCCGGATATCTTGCTCGAAATCGGAAAGGGCCCGGTCATACTCTCCCCGGTATAGATAGATGCTCCCCCGGTTACGATAGGCGTTCGCATAGCGCGGATCGAGCGAAATCGCGCGAGTCAAATCGTCGAGCGCGCTTTCCAGGTCCCCTTGCCGGATAAAAAGCTCGCCGCGGTTACCATAGGAGAATGCATAGGAGGAATCGATCCGGATGGAGCGATCAAGGTCCTCGATCGCCTTTTCGATCTCGCCCGCCGACTTCCAGGCGATGCCGCGGTTGCAGTACGCAACCGCGCCGGGACATTTGCTGATGGCGTCGTTCCACAGCGAGAGGCTGTTTCGCCAGACAACGCACTGCCGCGATGTTAAAACCATGCAGCAGAGCACTACCGCGGCAATACCGGCTACAAGCATCCGTTGTGCCGGGACCCCGCTCCGTCGGTGCGCATCGGCAGCCATTTCGGCGAACAGATACAGAAGCCCGAGCTGAGGAAGGTAGGAATACCGGTCAGCCAGGTTGGTCCACCCTCCGGATGATACTATTTGCAGCGCCGGGACCAGGGTGATGAGGAAGAAAACCGATCCGAAGATCTTTTTTTTAGGGTCGAACCGGCTGTGAATGACAAGAACTATCAGGGCGAGCAGGATAATCATCCCCGTTGGCGCGGCCCAGCCGGACATGCCGCCGCCATCATACAGCGCGCAGAGATGCACCGGCACAACCGTTTTATAAACGTAAAATATAATTGCCATCAGTGGCGACATGATGCGCCCGACAAGGGTGACGGAGTGATGGTCCGCCGAATCATGGGCGCCGATTATGGCGATTATCCCGCACGCCATGGCGAAAAGGAAAAACGGCGTTTTTTCCAGAAGCGATTTCCGGTCGATTCTTCGACCCTGGACATGATCCAGAAGGAGCAGCACGAACGGCAGGCTCATCGCCATGCTTTTTGAGAGAAGCGCCGCCGCGAAGGCCAGGAGGCTTCCTACGTACCATCCGCCCCGTCCGGCGCTCCTGTACCTGACGAACATGAGCAGCGACGAAAAATAAAAGCATGCGGAAAGCAGGCCTTTTCTTTCGGCTATCCAGGCGACAGACTCGACACGGAGCGGGTGCACGGCGAACAGGAGTGCGGTGAGCAGGGCCACCCGCCGCTTTCCTGACAGCGCGCTGACGAGCACGAATACCAGGGATGCATTTAGAATATGCAGCAGCAGATTGGTCGCATGATACGGCAGAGGGTGTGTACCGAAAAGCGAATACTCGGCCATGAAGGAGAGCATGGTGATCGGCGCATAATGGTTGAGGTATGACTTGGAGAGAATCGCGGTCAGGTTGCGCTTGCTGAATTCCCGGATATCGTAATTTTCAAGAACCAGCCGGTCATCATCCCAGTTGGTGAACCCGTTGCTTAATGAAGGAGAAAAAACGAAAAACGTCACCGTGGCAATGGCAATGATGGCTAGGACACCGAAACAGCCGCCATTTCCAGAAAAGAACGCGGAAGGGAATCCCGTCCTTCCGGTTTTTTTTTCAGGGGAGGAGGTCATCGAGAGGTCCACTATGCGCCGGGTCCGACGCTCAGTACTTCACATTAAGCCTGACATTCCACCACCAGTCGCCTTTTCTCTCGAGTACGTCTTCATAGAACAAATAAAGGGGATCGTTATGAATGGGTTTCATATGGTCGCGCGCGAACATGGCGATCAGGGAGAATCGATCAAGGAATGTCTTTTTTGCATAGATTGTCCAGTACCACGGATAGACTTTTTTATCAGATCCGATGCTCGGAAAGAGGCCCGGTTGGGGGACGGGTTGAAGCGTTTGCCCGTTGAGAAAATAAGTGCTGTTCGGATACTTGTTAGGGAGGTATTCGTATTCGAGCGAGAGAACGTCCAGGTCGAGTTTGGGAAGCAACGGGACGTCCATTCCCATGGCGTTTAAAAGTTTATTGGTCAAATTAAAGAATGAGGGAAAGTTGACTCCAACCATGTAGACCGTCCGGTCGGAACGTTTTGCGTAATATTGGTCGAGCGCGGTATCCGGCAAGCCGAAATTTTTATAATTTTCCCATCCCGAAACGCATACTTCCCCGTATATTCTTAAATCCTGCCTATTGAACAGGTCCCCGGGAATGAATGTCTTGGGATCAATCGCCAATTTGGCCGTTGGTTTTATCCCCTTGAACGTATAAAACAGGGTGTCTCCGCTTTCGGTTATATACTGGGTGCTATTGTTCCCAATGGGAGTGGTGAGTTTATCGTCAACGGAAAAATAATTAGCGAACGATATTCCGGCCCCGAGGTCCACACAATCAAGCAAATTATAGTCGGCGACAAAGGAAAGCGAACCATTACCCAGGGGCGGAACAAGCGTCGCGGCGGTGAGCAGCGCATCGATCCGCAGGTCTTCCATGACCGTAAAACTTGTCCGGAACCCCAGCAACCGGGAATAGGGCCGGTTAAAATGATTGAGTACGTAGAGCGGGTAGGTGCCGCTCCTGAAAAGGTATTCCCCCAGATTTTTTACGTCAGGATTGATTCTATAAGGGAAATAGCCGAACCCGAATTCGAAACGAAGCTGGCGCGGATCTCCAATCGCAAAGGTCCCTTCGGCCCGGTCCGGGTAAAAGGAAAACTTCGGCAGCTTTGCCTCCCATGAGGCATAAATATTGTATGGAAAGGAGAAGCTCATCTGACACTCAATAGCCAGGTTTACCCGGATATACTCGTTTACCTCCATGTTATTGACATACTGAAACAACATGCGCTCCCAGGTACCCCGGTTGATTTCACTCTCGCCACCGTATTTGCTGTCCTGGTAGCCATGAACGATCTGGCACATTTCCAGGCCTAAAAAACCCGACTGGCTGATTTTTACTTCCTGAACGTCGGCGGTATCGGCAAAACCGAACGAGAGAATACCGCATATCCCTGCCGCGATTATGCGGAGCCTTGGCAATGTACGCATGCTCGTACCTTTCATGGATTAATTGTTATTGATGAGCGAAATGACCGGCGCGGCATCCATGGATGCCGGCCGGGGACTGCCGGGCGCGTTGGCGGTTATCTCAAGAATATTACCCGACAGATTATAAAGCCCGGGAATCGTTGTAACCGTTGGCAACGCTTCCCGTGCGTCAATTATACGAAGGTCGATGTGCCGGGGAGCCGCGGTCGTGTCCACGGTAAACGTCCCGCGATACCGGACGACGCCATCGGCATCGATGATAATCGAATCGAGCTTCATGGTATAGGTCCAAAACGTCTGGTCGATGCCGTCCTTATTCATGCCAGACCACGACCCTTCCAGTTCCGTGGCAACGGGAACCGTCGGTCCGACCGGGTTCTCTTTCTGGCATACCGCCAGGAGACAGAGTGTGCCTGCGGTCAGTAGGCCGATCAGCATACGTCGAAACAATGACATACCCGCTCCTTTTCTTTAAAACAACCTTGTGATCGACATGAACGCGGTTCCGTCACCATGGCGATTCCAGCGTCAACGTACCGGTCAGCGGCAGCAGCATTGAGGAAGGGCCGACCTTGATGGTGTAGGCATCGGGTTGGGTGACGAACTTATTGACCGCAGGATCCCAATAGGCGAACTCGCGCTCACGAAGCACAAAGGAGACCGGTTTCTTTTCACCCGGCTCAAGCCATACCCGCGCAAACCCGCGCAGCTCCTTGACCGGCCGCGGCAGCTTCGGCGCGGTCTCGCTGACATAGAGCTGCGCGACTTCCTCGCCCGCTTTGCTCCCGGTGTTCTTAACGTCAATGGTGACCGTGATATTCTCGCCCACATAACCCGGATTCGGGCCTATTCTGAGATTGCTGTACTCAAAAGTGGTATAGCTGAGGCCATGACCGAAGCAGAAGAGCGGCGTGAGATTCATCCGGTCGTAATACCGGTATCCCCTGCCGGTGTCCGGTCCTTCATACTGGACGATATTTCCGGCCGAGGTAAACGAGGGCAACTGACCGATCGCGGCCGGCCAGGTGGATGAAAGTTTTCCCGAGGGGTTGACATCACCATACAGAATATCGGCCAGGGCATTTCCCTGCTCTTCGCCCGGATACCAGGCGACCACGATGGCTGGTGCGTTTGCCCATGAGTCCTGCACCGCCGCGCTGCCGCCGGTAAGCACGACCACACATTTTTTCCCTGCCGATAGAATACTGTTGATCAGGCTCAATTGACCGGCGGGCGGTTCAAGCGTCGCCGATGTTCGTTCGCTTCCCTCGCCTTCGCCTGAAACGCCAACACAGGCGATGACCACGTCGGCGTTTGCCCACTGTGCGGCATCCACCACTTTTGCGGCCGTCACCTTGTTCGTGATCCCGGTAAGGGGCGGCACGTCATAATACGGACAGGTCCTCCCGCTCCCGCTGCCGTTAAGCCGCGAAATCGCGGAGTATGGTCCGACCACGGCAACGGTCTTTGATTTGTCCAGCGGAAGCACTGGAGCGGTTTCGGTCCCGAACTTTTCGTTTTTAACGACGACAATGGATTTACGGGCGATTTCGAGGGCGAGCTGTTTATGGGCGTCGCTTTTAAGGTCGGCGGTATATTTGGCCACCGTCGATTCCCCGAGTTTGCCGATCACTCCCGCCCATACTTTTGTCCGCAGTATCCGTTTTACCATATCCTCAAAACGCGTCCTGGGGATCTGATTGAGCGTTACGGCGTTCAACATTCCCGTTCCGAAAAAGGTGGCACCCGGCATTTCAACGTCCTGTCCCGCATTCGCCGCCGCAACCGTGGATTTGACGGAATTCCAGTCGGAACAGACAAAACCCCTGAATCCCCAGTCATCCTTGAGAATTTCCGTGAGCACATGAGCGTTATCCGACGCGTAAATGCCGTTGATCTTATTATAGGAACTCATGATCGACCAAGCCTTGCCCTCCTTCACCGCGTATTCAAAGGGCATGCAGTAGATTTCGCGCAGGGTGCGTTCGGATACCTGGGAGGAATAGACGCTTCTCAGTGCCTCCATATCGTTGCAGATAAAGTGTTTGGGCATGGTCACGCAGTTCAGGCTCTGCGCTCCCTGGCAGTAGGCCACGCTTATGCGCGCGCTCAGATAGGGATCTTCACTGAACGTCTCCCAGTTCCTGCCTCCGCGCGGGTCCCGCACCAGGTTCTGCATCGGACCCTCGAGTATGTATTTCCCCTTGGCGTAAAATTCCTTTCCCAGGGCTATGCCGAGACGTTTGATGATCGCGGTATCAAAGGTACAGGCCATGGCGGCGCCGGAGGGAAACGCAGACGCCGTGCCGGTCGCGCCGTGACAGACGCCCGAAGGCCCGTTCGACATGTAATACCCGGGAATGCCGAGCCGGGCAAGATCGGCGGACGACCGGGTACCGGTCCCGTGTACCTGGTCGACCCGTTCCTGGTCGGTCATGAGACGGTATAGGCTGTCGGTAATTTTCTCAATCCGGCTGGTGTCGGCCGTGATGGTGAGACGCGCGGTATAGTGCGCCGCGGGTTTTCCGGCGATCCTGCATTTGAACTTCACGACATTGCGGCCGTTGATTCCGTTTACTGTGCTACGAATGCCCGCGTCACCCGTGATTTCGTAAGGGGTTACCACCGCTCCGCCGCCGACGGGAACAAAATCCAGCGCTACCTTGAGCGAATCCTGGGACCCGATTTTCAGGTCATAATACACCTGGCCTGAATAGTCGTATACCGTGTCGTTCCCCTGCGCGGCAATGCTTCCCAGGCGGATAATTTTGAGCGGTACCATCACCGTGTCAATAACGGTCGGTACCGCGGGAACTGTATGAAACAATAGTACTGTTGCTGTTGCACATAAAAAAAGCTGGCGCATGTCAACGTTCCTTTTAATAAATCATGAGTTTATGGTTTTTATTCACCGAGGCCGACGAAAGTTTCACTAAATAGATCCCTTTGGCCAGGCGACCATCCGCGATGTTCCATCGGATGGAGCCGGACGACAGGTTTATGGGAAATGACCGAATGGTGGCGCCGTTCAGGGAAAAAACCGTAATTGTTCCCTTCTCCTGGATGCCGGCAAGAGACCACGATAGCTCTATGAATTTCCCGCACGCCCCCCGGCACGCCGAAATAAACGACGCATGGCCGGCCACGGGTTGCATATTTTTTATAACGCCGACGGTGAGGGGGAAGGAAAATGGCGAACTGTTTTTTACAATAGTCTCCGAAGAAATTACTCCGGCCGATGCCGCCGCAAAGGCCAGGATCAACACCCCACGTCTCCGGAGGCCCCGGCCATGTGTTTTTGCATGCATGTTCATACGTCAATGTATCCTTTCCTGGATAGCCAACCCCTGGCCGGTAATGCGGACAATTCGTGCCTGCTGCGCCAGGAAAGGCGCATTACCGGTTGCAAAACGCGTGATATCGTACCTGCAGCCGGCCATGACTTCGACCGGTTTGCGGAACAGCTCTTTTCCATCGATGGTGAACAAGGAGAGCATTACGCGTCCTGATGACGCCGGTACAAATGCCGTTCGTCCAGACACGGTTGCAGGCATCCTGTTCCGGGTTACCGTTCCCGCTCCGGAAGCTTTTACCAACCCTACCTTGTCCAGGTAAAAATAGCCCTGCGGACTGGTCAATGATGTTTCACCATCGGCGTTGTGGATGATAAACCTGACCTCACGAAGGTATTTCCGCATGGAATCGATGGGCGTGTTCGTTGGGGCCGGCGGCAGCGGAAGGGTAACGGTTTTCCAGGCCTCCGATGAATAGATGCTCACGGGATTGGCCGGTATTGAGCCGATATACTCGACAAAGGCCGAATCAAAGCGGGTGAAGGCCAGGCCGAAATAGATATCAATTTTATGAGTGGCCAAAGGGCCGATATACTTAATGACCAGCGAATCATATCCATACGCCTCCCAGGCCCAATCCCGGTCTTCCCAGATCAACTTGCATGCCGCCCATCCTTTAGTGAACTGGTAAGGCCACTTGAAATGGGCCATGACGCTTTCGGTATAATCATAGGCGTCGTCACGCAGTATTCCGAAGGTGGAATCTGTAGCCTCATAAGGAGGGCCAAGCCACATGGTATCGACCAGTTCAACCCCGGAATACCCCGGTGATCCATATTCATCGGTATACATCCATAATCCCGGCGGCGCAGAGAGTGTCGCGACGGCCGCAATTGCAGTAACAATGAGCGCTTCGCCTAAAACTTTTCTGACGTTCATACATCCTCCAATGGTAAGTGTTGATAACCGTCGAAAAATTGATTGCACACCTCGCTCCGGCGACCTCCGGAGTACAGAGGTTAACATTTCTTTCTGAGTGCCTCCTCACTGGGTCCCGGCCTTCGCCTGCCTGCGCGGAGCCGCTACGGCGAAGGCAGGCCGGGATGACAACCCGATCCGCGATATGAATAGCGGAGAACCGAACGAATTATCTGATGAACACCGCTTCTTTCCGGATATGCTGAGCGTTGTTCCTGATCTCCAGCAGATAAACGCCCCGCGCCATACGGTTTGTTTTAATCAAAACAGTCCCGGACACCCTGTCTCCCTTGCCGTGATTTGCATACACCGTTTTGCCGGCGAGATCGACCAGGCGCACCCGGAAATCCGTTCCGGGTAGCGTTACAACAAGGCGGTCTTGGTATTTCCGTACCATTGAAGCCATGGATGCATTCTGTGGCGAAACGGTTTCGATACCCGAAAGCTCGCCCGGACCGTAGAACTCGGCTTCGGTAATACCGATGCTCCCGCTGGCGGCGGCGATGGTGACCGCACTCCCGGTCACCGGATTGAACGTGACCGGCACATAGCCAAGGCCGCCGGGCAGCGTTCCGCTGTATACCTGCGTCGACCCGACCGAGATCCTGACATTATGCGAATTCCTGAAATCGGAAAATTTGATATGCACCGCGCTGACCTGCTGCGAGGCGAAATTATACGTAATGGATGCCGCGGATGAACTGGTGTTTTCGTAGTCATCGTAGGAATTCGTTCCCGCCGAACAACTGGTCGGAAAGATCGTTTTCGCCTGAGGATTGGCCAGTTGGTATGGCGGCAGCGGTTCAAGGTTGCTGGGTAATCCGTCGCAGGGCATGACGGTCGTTATTCCTCCCGTCAAGGGGACCGCGGTCGACGTCAGCGTGACCGATGCTCCGGTGAGCCCTCCCGCCGACGCGGATACGGTTATGGTCCCTGCCGTGGTCGTTGGCCGAACCATTATTCTGCCAAGGCCGCATTCGACCGGCAGACTGTTTTTAAGTATGTAGTTTCCCGCCGCACCCCCGGCCATGCCTCCGCGATATTCCGCCGGCCCGGAGACCGCCCAGGTAATGGTATTGTTTGCCGTGGGGCAACGGAGTCCGTTGGCGTCCACGACCTCGACGTCAATGAGCGCCAGGTCCGCACCGGTCGCCCTGAGTCCGGCCGGACTTACATGTGGCGTCAGTTTGAGTCTGTTCGCCGCACCGGCGGTAACGCGTTGGTCTTCGGCTTTTTTTACATTGCTTTTATCATACCCGACCGCTTTTATCGTCCCTGCTTCCCAGGTGATGTTGGGGAATGAATAAAAGAACCGGTGCTCCTGGGTGCCGAATCCCTTTGAAACATTGTTGACGAAAAGTTCGACTTTTTCGCAATTGGAAACAACGTAGACGTTTTTCCGGGTATTCGCCGGATAGTTCCAATGACCGACCAGGTATACGTCTTTATTATCCACCTCGACCCATCCGTTCCACATGACCTTGAACGCGCCGTACGCGTCCTTGGGCAGGCGCATGGCGTCCATGACGCCGCTGCGCCGGTAGTTTTCCTCGCTGCGGGCGAACGTCGTACCGTCGCAACATTCGATTTTTACACCGCCGGCGCACACGCGCGTATTTGGCCCCGTTGCGAATCCCGGACGTCCGATCCATGCTTCCCACCAGCGAAAAACGCTTTCCCTGATGAACATATCCTGGTTCATGTTCATACCCGCGACCGTCGAGGTACCCGCATCGTTTTCATGAAATTCCGGAGGCGAATACTGGTCCCACCATCTGCGCGGGCTTTCATTGCGCTGATATTCGGTCATGAAGCGCGGTCTTGTTTTGCTTTTATTAACATAGAGCATTTCACCCGCCCACTCCGCGACGCGGGTGCCGAGAATACCGCGGCATCCCTGCACCCGTCCGCCGTTCGGGTCCCATTTGTGTGCGGTATCGAGCATCTCCTGCATCTGCGATTCGGATATATCGGCGTTGCCCGCTTCCCAATACAATACACTCGGATTGTTTCGGGAATAAATAATGACATCCCGCATCACTTCCTTGCGCTGTTCCCATTGCCTCCCGGTCACCGCGCCTTCCGCGTCACCCGCCGGCTGCATATAGGTCATCCCGGTCCGGTCGGCCGATTCAATGTCGGTTCGAAGCGCGCAGACGTGCATCGGACGGATCGTATTACCATGAACGTTCCGGATCATCAGGTGCTGAAAATCGGCGAGCCATGCCGGATAGGCGTCGCCGATCGCGGGCCAGGGATTCTGGCTGCGCGGCGCGAAGCCTTTTATATGAACGAGCCGGTCATTCATTTTTACCACCCCGTTGCCATATTCCATTTTCCTGAATCCGGTTTTCGTTTTGACCACGTCGGTCGGGGTCCCGCCGATCACGAGCATTGTATACACGTCATAGAGATAGCCGTAGCCAATGTTCCAGAAATTGATGTTGGTCACATTGTTCGTCACCTTCACGATTGCCGTGGCGCCGTTCGCAAGGGTCTGCTCCGTGCCGTTGAACGTTTTGAGAAGGTTCCCGTCCATATCGACGATATCCACGCGCAACGTGGCTGTCTGAGCCGCACCTGATTCGTTTTTCACCTGTGACTCGACCGTAATATCGGCGCTTTTCCCCGGTATATTGTAGTTTTTTCCGTAAATGTAGGTACCGAGCGTTTTTAAATTTGAGAAGAGCGGGAGGGTCTGGTAGCATTTGTCCGTAACATGCAGATATACGTTCTGGGTGATGCCGCCAAAATTGGTGGTATACGATCCTCTGTTCCACTGGAAATTCACACCCGACGACACCTCAAGGTAGTCGTACCTGTTGTCGGTCTTTACGGCAAGCACGTTTTCACCCTCAAAATT
>JAFGOU010000454.1 GCA_016926315.1 Chitinispirillaceae bacterium | reverse complement strand
GAAAAAATGGCCGTCATCTGCTTCTGGGAATCGAACGCCGCGCTGTCGGTAAATCCCGTGGACCAGAGCAGCGAATAGTTCAACCCCGACGTATACACGCTCCGGTTGCGGAAGTGCCCGGCGTCATTTCTCGCTTTTTGAAGGAATGCGCCGCTGCCGGATTTTATGTGGCAGGTGACAAACCCCACCGGACCGCCGTCGAGCGGCCGCTGTTCGATGATCGAAAAGGCCCCATGCTTGATCAGGTTGAAAAACGACGACTCCAGGAACCGTTCCTGCTCGTTGAAACTGTCGCTGAGCATGACGCGAACGAACTGCTGGGTTGACTCGTCCAGGCCGTTCTCGAAAAGCGTCGCGCGGTAGGCCTCGGCCAGTTCCTCCAGCGATTCCCTGAATGCCAGCCCTTCCGGGGCGGTTCCCGTGATAAAAAACTCCTCAACGCCCGAAGGCATAGAAAAACTGCTTACCTTGAATCCCTGCGCGGTCAGGTTTAATGTCGTCATAGGCTCCCTGGTGGTGCTGAATAGCGTCCGGAGAATAGGGGTCAGACAGGAAATAATATAACACCGATCCCCTTGTTTTACTGGTTAATCACACCCGCCCGGTGGAAAACCGTGGAACTTAAGTACCACATGGACGGCTCCCATTCCGTCAACAATCAGGGCGTCGCTACCCCCTCGTCGCTGGTGCGATGAAGAGCATCAAAATCGATCCCTTTGCGCATGCCGCTCAACGGGCGATCGCCATTCTCATCGCCTTTTGAAAATGCGCTGACCGAAACAAGACCGTATAGGTGCCGACGGCAAGGCCGTTTCCCGGGATGGCAACCGAATGGTACCCGGAAGAAACCGCGGCCCCGGTGAAAGCAACGAGCCTGCCCCGGATATCATGGATCGCCATTGAATAACGGCACGCATACGGCGTATGGAACCGGACGGAAGGCGCCTTGCCAAAAACAATGACGCAGCCTGAAGCCGATGGTGGTGTCACGCGGATCGGTTTTCCCGGACCCGCCACTCCGACCGCCGTATCCCACACCACCATGATGGTGCGTGACCAGGAGCCATTGTGGCCGCACCGGTACGTGCCCGACGTCAGTTCGGTCAACGAATCAAAAAGCAGGAACCGTACCGTGTCGCCTTCCAGGTCCTGACCGTTTTTCTGCCAGGTATAGGGTCCGCCGGGCCACATTCCGTCGAATTGAAAAGGGGCGCCGATCGGCTTCCCGTTTTCAAGCGTTACCACCTGGTCAACGCTGTCGCTGAGAATCGTGCGCGCGTTACTCCAGGTTCCCGCATTGGTAATGTTGCGGCCGATCTGGCACCAGAGCTCGAACTGTTTCGGGTTGTTCCTGATCACCCCTTTGTTAACGATCCCGTTGCGGGCGAATAAAATCCCCTGTGCGACACAGCATCCTGCGGCGCCGTTTTCCAGCGTGTCGACGACCGTTAGCGTATCGTTGAAATACACCCCCTGGACCGCCACCTTGAAATTGCCGCATGCCTGCACCGGATTTTCGAATACGCAATTTCCTATCATCGCCGAGTCGAGGCAGGTCACCCTGGCGGTTTGCGAAACGACTGCTCCTTGAAAGTAGGCGCCGCCCGTAAGTAAAAGGTTGAATCCCGCCATGTCCAGCTTTCCCAGGCGGGTACCGCCGCCGTTTTTACTGCATTCGAAATCCCCGCCATGGAACCAGAGGTCCGAGGCCGCAACAAGCGGAAACGTATCGGTGGAACTGTCGGCGGCGGTGGCGAAAAAAAGGCCTTCGAATCTCGATTGCGAAATCTGTGAAATGGTCTGTCGGATTTTCGACGCGATATACGTTCTGGCCGGTTTCCACGTTCCGGCGTTATAGAGGTCACCGTACAGCTCAAGCCAGAGCTCGTTTCCATTTGGATTGTTGCTGAGCAACCCGTTATTGACGATAATTCCTTTGAACCGGACGACCACCGAAGAATCGGACGTAGCGCCATTCTGCAGCGTTCCACCGGAGATACCCACATCGCCGTTGAACAACACCTTTGAATCAATCACCGTACAGATGCCGCTGATCATGACACTGCTTTCAAACGTGCAACTGCTCACCGTCGATGAATCATAAAAGGTGATCATGTTGATGTTGTATACCGTTGCCCCGGTAAAGGCGGTACCGCCTGAAAGTTGCAGGGTATGTCCCGCCATATCAACGGTCCCCAGCCAGGATTTGGAACCGGCGCGACCGTTACCGTCAAACGTCTGGGCGTTAATCGCCAGGTCCGAAGCCGCGACAAGGGGAAAGGTGTCCGCCACCCCGGCCGTATCGGTCTTGTAAAGGGCTCCGCCGAAATCGGATTCCGGAGACTGTGCAATGGTCTGGGCGGCCCTTGACGCAAAAAAAGTCCTCGCCGGGGTCCAGGTTCCGTTATTCGTGCAGTCGCCGTGCAGCTCGAGCCAGAGATTATTTGAATCCGGGTTGTTGCGGAGGGTCCCGTTGTTCGTTATGGAACCGGTCACCGCCAGGGTGACGTGCCCGGCAGAGCCGCCGTTCTGAAGAATGGCGCTGTCGGCAACGGTCAGGTTCCGGCACGACGCGGGAGCGTTGACCGAAACCGTGCCCCTTATTACCACGTCGTCATTGGTATCGGGAATCGCCGCGCCTACCCACGCAAGCGTATCCGACCATAGTCCGCCGCCCGGTACCGACCGGATCGTGTCCGCGCCCAGGGAGCAAAGGCCGGAAAAGAAGAGTGCGATAACCTGCCGGGTCCATGTGTTCACGCATGTTTCCTTTATGTCAACGTTCAGGCCGGAACATACCCTCGGAGAAGGGTCCAGGAGCATGCCGCCCCCTCCCGAAGCCGGCTCCGAG
>JAFGOU010000453.1 GCA_016926315.1 Chitinispirillaceae bacterium | reverse complement strand
AGGTGCCGCTCGAATTCGCCTCGCAGGACATCGACACCGTGATCCTCGACTGCCTCGGCCTGCGCGGCGGCCGCCGGAACCTGCGGCCGTGGCGCGAGTATGTCGACAAGGTGGTGAGCGCCGACAAAACCGTCACCATCGCCATCGTGGGAAAATACAGCGAACTGCTCGACGCATACAAGTCCATCCACGAGTCGCTCCAGCATGCCGGCGCGGCGTGCGGCGCGAAGATTCAGATCGTCAGCGTCTCGGCCGAGGACATCGAACAGAAGGGGGCGAAAATCGTGCTCGCCGGCATAGGCGGAGTCCTGGTGCCGGGCGGTTTCGGCGGCCGCGGGGTTGAAGGCAAAATCCTCGCCGTCAAATACGCGCGGGAGAACAATGTCCCCTATTTCGGCATCTGTTACGGCATGCACATGGCAGTAATCGAATTCGCGCGCAACGTGCTCGGCCTCGACGGGGCCGACACCACGGAAAACACTCCGGAATCGGCCCATCCGGTGATCCATCTCATGGAGGAGCAAAAACGGATCATGAACCTCGGCGGCACCATGCGGCTCGGGGCGTTTCCCTGCGATCTGCGCAAGGGCTCGCTGGTGCGCAAAGTCTACGGAAAAGACGCGATCAGCGAGCGCCACCGTCACCGGTACGAATTCAACAACGACTATCGCGACCGGTTCGAGGAGGCGGGAATGTCGCTTTCCGGCCTTTCGCCAAACGGCTTGCTCGTGGAAATCGTGGAGCTGCGCAACCATCCGTGGTTCATCGGCGTGCAGTTTCATCCGGAATTCAAATCGCGGCCCATCGATCCTCACCCGTTGTTCCGTGAGTTCGTGGCCGCAAGTATAAAGAATTGCAGGATCCCTGAATAAGGCGGTCCTTTTTATTCGCAACTCAACCTTAAAAGGAACGTGACCTATGGGCGGTTTTTTCGGCGTTGTATCCAAAAA
Source organism: Chitinispirillaceae bacterium (assembly GCA_016926315.1). The sequence continues at coordinate 7,162 of JAFGOU010000453.1, read as the reverse complement.
CGATTGCGTGCAGGATCTCTTTTACGGAACCGATTATCATTGCCATCTCGGCACGCGCCGCGGCGGCCTGGCGGTCCTTAACCCGGAAGGGTTTACCCGGACCATTCACGACATCACGAACGCGCAGTTCAGGAGCAAGTTCGACAGCGAAGTGACTGCCATGTCGGGCCGGAAGGGCATCGGCGTCATCAGCGATTACGAAGACCAGCCGCTCATCATCGGGTCGCATCTGGGAACCTACGCGATCGTGACCGTGGGAGTGGTCAAGAACGCAGAGGAGCTTGCCAAAAAAACGTTCAGCACAAGAGCCACCCATTTTTCCGAAATGAGCGGGAACGAAATCAATCCGACCGAACTCGTGGCCACCATCATCAATCAGGAAGAGTCGTTTGAAGCGGGTATCGCCTCGGCCCTGGCGGCGATCGATGGATCCTGTTCGATCCTCATTCTTGCGCAGAACGGCATCTACGCCGCGCGCGACCGCTGCGGCCGCACGCCAGTCATCATCGGCAAAAAGCAGGACGCCTGGAGCGTCACCTTTGAATCGTGCGCGTTCCCGAACCTCGATTATCAGATCGAACATGAACTCGGTCCGGGTGAAATCGTTCTTCTCAACGAAAACGGGTATGAAATAAAAAAAGCTGCCGGAAGCGACATGCAGATCTGCTCCTTTCTCTGGATTTATTACGGATTTCCCGCCTCCTCCTACGAGGGGATCAACGTTGAAAACGCCCGCTACCGCTGCGGCACCGCCCTGGCGAAAGCCGATGCGGTCAAGCCCGACTTTGCCGCGGGTATCCCTGATTCCGGCATAGCCCACGCCATCGGCTATGCCATCGAGGCGGGCGTTCCCTACAAACGCCCTTTTGTCAAGTACAATCCGACCTGGGCGCGCAGCTTCATGCCGCAGGTCCAGTCGGTGCGCGACCTGGTCGCCCGCATGAAACTCATTCCCGTCAAGGAACTGACCTATGGCGCGCGTATCCTCTTCTGCGACGATTCGGTGGTTCGCGGCACCCAGTTGCGCAACACCTTCGAGCAGCTCTACGAATACGGCGCCCGTGAAATGCACCTGCGGCCGGCGTGTCCTCCGCTTCTTTTCGGGTGCAAATTTCTCAACTTTTCACGGTCGCGCAGCGAAATGGACCTTGCAGCCCGCAAAGCGATCAAGGAAATCGAAGGTGACCGGCAGCCCGATCTTGCCAAATACGTCGACGAATCGACGGAAGAATACCGGGCAATGGTCGACATCATCAAGCGGAAAATGGGGATAACGACGCTTGAATACCAGAAGCTTCCCGCCATGGTCGACGCGATCGGGTTGCCCAGGGAAAAACTCTGCACCTACTGCTGGGACGGCTGCGAAGGCCCGTGCAGCGCAAAAAGATCAAAAGCGTAAAGGACCTCCCCCATGAATAAGGCAGGAATGTACGAGCACTGCGGCGTTTTCGGGATTTACAACCACCCGTCGGCAGCGGAAATAACCTACCTCGGGCTGTATGCACTCCAGCACCGGGGACAGGAATCGAGCGGCATCGCGGTTTCCGACACCGCCACCCTCACCATGTATAAGGCGATGGGCCTGGTGAGCCAGGCGTTCCAGGGCGGCGATGCGCTCGCGCGGCTCAAGGGGATCCACGCCATAGGCCATAACCGGTACTCCACGACCGGCTCGTCGTCGCTCATCAATGCCCAGCCGATCCTCATCGACTTCAAGGCCGGACAGATCGCGGGCGCGCACAACGGCAACCTGACCAACGCCGGCGCCCTTCGCCGCCAGATGGAAAAGGACGGATCCATTTTCATGTCGACTACGGACACCGAAGTGATCATGCACCTTCTTGCCCGTTCACGACGCTCGAACCTCGAACAGATGATCCTCGAATCGATGTCAAATATCCAGGGTGCTTACTCCATGCTCTTTCTTACCCCCAGGGCGCTGTTCGGTGTCCGCGATCCGCGCGGCGTTCGGCCGCTGGTGCTCGGAAAACTCGGCGATTCCTGGCTGCTTTCTTCGGAGACCTGCGCGTTTGACCTTGTGGGCGCCACCCTGGAGAGGGAGATCGAACCCGGTGAAATGGTCAGGATCGACGCAAAAGGGATCACCAGCTACCAGATCCCGCTGTTCGAGCGGGTGAAAAACCGCGCCCACTGCATCTTCGAATACATCTACTTTTCACGACCCGACAGTTTCGCTTTTGGAAACAACGTCGACAAGATCCGGCGTAAATTCGGCCGCCGGCTCGCCATCGAACACCCCAGCAAAGGCGGCGAGGTGGTGATCGGCATTCCCGATTCGGCCACAACCGCGGCGCTCGGGTATGCGGAGGAATCGGGAATCAAATTCGACATCGGGCTCATCAGAAACCATTACGTGGGACGCACCTTCATCCATCCGGTGCAGACCGGCCGCGACATGCGCGTCAGGATCAAATTCAACCCGGTAAAGGGCGTCATCAAGGGCAAGAAGGTGATTCTTGTCGACGACTCCATTGTCCGCGGAACGACCATGAAACAACTGGTCAATCTGGTGAAAAGCGCGGATCCGGCCGAAATTCACCTGCGCGTCTCTTCGCCTCCCATCATCTGCCCCTGCTTTTACGGTATCGACATGCCGACCAAAGAGGAACTTATCGCTTCGGCAAAGAGCGTTGAGGAGATCAGGAACTACCTGGGCGTCGATTCGCTCGGGTACCTCTCCATCGACGGGCTGCTGTCGGTGCTCAAACCCGAGGAGCGGAACAATTTCTGCAGGGCGTGCTTTGACGGAAGCTATTTCGTTGAGCCGGTGAATTGAACCGGCCTACCCGCATTTTTCATTGACCCTTCAACTTCCGAGGCTGATTTTCCGGGTATCTGGTGACCGGCGACAGGACCCCTAGTACGTCGCCCTGATAATCACGTTCTGCGTATCGGACGCGCCGAGCGGGTCGCGGGCAATCAGGCGCAGGGTGTCGGTGTAGGTGGATCCTACGAGAAACATCGTCCGTGAATTTTTCGGCACGATCGCCCACCTTCTTTTCCACAGATCGATGAAGATCGTCCCGGGGTCGATAATGGTCGCCGACGGGGCCATTGCCTCCGGAGCGCCGATAACCAGCCGCGAAAGCCATAACAGCGTGTAGATTTTTCCCCACGAGGTATCCTGTGTCCAGGAGAGGGAAGTGGGGATATGGTCCGGGTCTTTCACACAGGTATCCGCCCATACGGTATCAAAGGCTCTTTTCGCGACTTTGGTAATCGCTTTGAGCTTAATAACCGGCGCATCGTTCACCGGGAGGACCGTGTAGATCGCGAAAGCAGACCCGGTTGCCGCGTCGTTCCAGTTCGCGATGAAGGTAAACGCCTCGCTGCCGTTCCATTCGCTGTCTACCACCGCGAAGGAAACCACCCTGGTGGTCGGGTTAAGGGTCACCCTGATGCCGCTGTCGGGTTTGGTTTCCTGTATCTGCCACGTAACATCGGCCTTCCAGTTGGGAACGCCCACGGGGGGCGGATCGAGGGTGATGCTGTTGTCGAGGTTGATTGATAGGAACGTGCCGTTTTCGTTTATGGTCCGGTCAATGATGTTGCTGAATGTGAACTTGAAGCCGGTGGAACCGGTATAGTGAATCGGTATGCGCAGTTTCCCATGGTTTCCGGCCCTGTCCCACGCCTGCGCCTCGTAGTAATTCGCCCCGGAATCGAGTTCCGCAATGACCGCCAGCGCGACCGTATCGTTTATCATGGCCATGGGCCGCGTGAGGAGCGGATTTATGGCATAGACCGCGGAATCGATGGGTGAGTCGTCGAGCACCTTGACAAGCAAACTGCACGGCAGCTTGTTCACTATTGAATCGTTTATCGACGGCGAAAGGCGTATAAGCGTGAGACGCGGCGTCACGGTGTCCAACACGAAGACGGTACAGCGCGTCAGAGCGCTGGCGTTACCGGTGCTGTCAAACGCCTGTGCGAGAACCATCAGGGTATCGAACGATGGTGATGAGACCGCATACGAAACCGTGGCGCCCGTGCCGGTACGGTTGAGCGGCGGCACGATGGCCTGACCGGAGGTGCTGTCGATCCAGATATGGCATGCGCGAAGATCGCCGTCCGGGTCCGAAAGAGTAAAGGCAACGGTCGATGGCATGTTGATATACGTCGTATACGAGGTCGATGCGGGAGTAGCTTCGGGAGGATGCCTGAACTGAGCCGTTTTAATCAGGGAATCGACGTTCCCGTTCTGGCGATAGAGGTAGACCTTCAGGGGAGATTGCACTCCCGCGGGAAACACGAGGGAGAAGGCGATGGCCGTGTCGGCAGCGGTCAGCGGGCCAAGGCGCCAGAGGACCGTATCGCCCCCGGAATGGCCGATGACCACCGCGATGCTGTCGGCAAGCCCGGGCAGCATGACAAAAAGTGAACAGGGGTACTCCTGATACATGTTTATCCGGGAGGGAAGAGAGGTAAGGGAGCGGTCGTCCCTGATCTTAGCATTTTCGGGATCGGCCCACGGATCCTGCAGGTCGCCGCAGTATAAAAAAGCAAGGGCAGCGATCAGCGTGGTCATTACGGGTAACGCAACGATTTTCGATTTCATGCCTGACCTCCGGAATGGTATTCGCTTTATTCGTAAACCGTGACCGACGATGTGTCGCGTCTCATCGGCCTTCGCTCAGCCGGTTGATCAGAAATTCCGGCATTTTTATTTTTTTCATTTTTGCCTGCGTTTTTTCGATATGGTAGGGAACGCGGCGATAGGAAAAATCCCCCAGGGTGGTATCGAGGATGGCATAACACGAGTCGGGATTGCGGTCACGCGGCTGGCCGACGCTTCCCACATTAATGAGGAGCCGCGACTCTTCCATCCCATGGAGATTGATCTGTGACGCCTGATGGACATATACCTCTTTTTTCGAATCGAGCACGATAATGATCGGTATGTGCGTGTGTCCGACCAGGCATACCTGGGAGTCGAAATACTGGAAATTAAACGCCGCCTCTTCGAGTGAGGTGATGTAATACCACATGTTCGGCTCATACGGCGTTGAATGAACCAGGGTAAGCGTTTCTCTTGTCAACACAAGCGGCAGAGAGAGCAGAAAGGAGCGAATGTCCGTTTTAAGGTTGGCGGCCGTCCATTCGATGGCGATTTTTGCGTGGCTGTTGAAATGGTGGGTCGCCAGAAGATTGACCGCGGCCGCATCATGATTGCCGAGCAGGATATGGGTGCACTTCTTGCGTACCAGCTCGGCGCATTCGTTGGGGTTGGCGCCGTACCCGACGATATCGCCCAGACAGAGGACCTCTTCGACCGCCTGTTTCTCGATATCATCGAAAACCGCTTCGAGCGCTTCGAGGTTGGCGTGAATGTCGGAAATAAACGCAAAACGCATGCGTGCTATCCGTTTTCCATATACCGGAAGGAGGAGGATCCGATATCGATTCTGTCTTTATGGCGAAGGACCTGCGATTTCACCGAACGGCCATTTATTTTTATTTTGCCCATCATTTTATGAGTGCCGACCCGATACCCTTCATCTGACAGCTCGATGAATGCCTGCTGTTCGGTGACCATGAACCCTTCGACCGGTATGTCGTCGGAATCGCCGTTCCCGATGGTCATATATGGTTTATCAAGTATATAGGAAAGGTGCTTTGCCGTTTCGATAAGAACCGGCGCTTTCCCTTCCCCCTTGCCCTCAAAGGCCTCACGGGTGACAGGAATAGTCTGCGTCTGGTTGCGCGGAACGATCTGCTCCTCCGCCGGGGCGGTTTGATTCCCCTGTCGCTTCTTATATGACCGGGTGTCCGTCTTCTTCCCGCGGGGTTCTTCCTGCGGCGCCATCGGTTCAATGGGCGCTATCGGTCCGCCCATGTTATCGGACGGCACTTCGGTCCCCGGCGCGATCTCTTCGTAAATAATGGTAAATTTACCGATAGTAATCTTGTCCCCGCTGTGGAGCGGCACTTTCTTCACCCGCTTGCCGTTGACCGAAGTGCCGTTGAGTGAGTTGAGGTCGGTAAGGATATATTTCCGGTCATAATCCTCTTCAATACGCAGGTGGCGCCGCGACACTCCCATGTTTGCGATGGAAATGGTGTTTTCCGGCAGACGACCGATGGTAATCACCGGTTCGTCGATGATGTACGTATTAAGGGGCTTGCCCTCGTAAAAAACCATGAACTTAGCCATAGGCACCCTTACCTGTCTGATGCGGGAAAAGTCGTTTCAGAAGTACCATCCTATCCAAGTACAGGAAAATATATGTCACTTATACCGTGCGCAACTGTACATTTATTAAACCCCCACCCTGAAAAGGCTTGCATTTCACGCAAAGGTACGTCAGAATATAGTGTACCATAAAGGCCATTATGCGTAACGTATTACTTTTCAAACAGATCGCGCTTGCGATCATGCTTTTTTCGGCAAGTGCCGCTGCTCCCGGCAGCCTTAGCACCTATCCCTCCACAACCTTACAGCTGCTGGAATCAATCAAAGCGAAGATCGATTCTCTTGAAGTCGAAAAACAAACGGAAAAACGTAACGGCCGTTCAATCGTTGACCTGGAGCAGATGACCGCCATTCTGCAGGATTCGGTCGCTTTGCTGCGCCAGGAACTGCTGCGCCAGAAACAAAACCCGGCGCCGTCTCTTCCGGGAAAACTGGACGCTTATATAAAATACCTGCCGTCTTCTCTCGGCATCGTGGATACGATAATCATCGGCATCGGGGCAGCAGCAGTCCTGTTCGCCGTCATTTTCCTGTTTTTCCTTACCTCTGCCGCATCACGAAGAAGAAAAAAAGCTGCCGCGATCCGCCCTTCGGTGCCGCGTCCCGTAACCGAGCCCGCCGCAACGCCCTTCCTGATGGACAGTTCGGTGCAGAGGGCATATGCCGCACAAACGGCAAAGGTACCGGAACCTCCGTTGCAGCGTGACAAGCCACTCGACCGGCCGCGATCTCCGGGACCAGTATATGCTCCGCCGGCCGCTCCTACCACGGGACAGGGACCGCTGAACGATCTCGTCGTGCAGGCAGTAAACGACGGGCTCGACATCAAGGCGATTTCCCGGCGTTTCAAAATCGGCGTTGACCAGGTCGCTTTGATACTGAAGATGGCGAAAAGAAAAGGTTGAGTTGCGATGAGTTTGCATCGATACGATGCCGGCGCGCTGCATT
>JAFGOU010000452.1 GCA_016926315.1 Chitinispirillaceae bacterium | reverse complement strand
TACCGTAATGAGATTTCTCCTCACTGCGTTCGTCGAAATGACAGGTATGGTGTATCTCGTGCATACTATTATGAGACCGTTAATAATGTCGGTCCGAAACGTCCTTATGGTGACGTCATACCGGTCTGCCTTCGCCGTAGTGGCTTCGCGAAGGCAGGCCGGTATGACGAATGTCAAAATTCAGGGGTTTCCGGACGGACACTGCTTAGGCTGAGGACAACGAAAAAATGAGATCGGCAAGGATTGTTCTCTATCTTCTTTCCCTGGCGTTTTGGCATTACATAAGTGCAGATACGGTCTATTTGAAAGACGGCGGGAAGGTGAACGGCATTATCAAGTCAAAAGAAGAAAACGGGGTAGTGATTAAAGTCAGCATTGGAGAGATAAGCATAGGAAACGAGGAGATCGACAGTATCGCCTATGCGGACGAAAGGCAAAAAGAGGGTATAAGCCGGCAATGGAATGAGGACAGAAGCACCATTGCAAAAAAAAGAGAGAAGGCCATTGCTAGCCAAAAAACACCAATGAAGCTGAAGCGGGTAAGGATTTATGTCACAGAATGGTGCGGGTATTGCAGAAAATTGGAGAAGCTGTTGGAACTGAATAAAATAGACTTTGTCGCGTGCGATGTTGAAAAAACGGAAAGCTGTAAAACCGAGTATGCGTTTTACGGCCAGGGGTACACGGGAGTGCCATTATCGGTAATAGGGAACACGGTGGTCAGGGGGTATAACCCGGAAGAAATAAAAAAAGCCTTGAGTGATCCTTCCGCCTGGGAAATTGACCGGTAAAACGCCCGCATGATGAGTATCGTACCAGAACCGGCTTCCCGCCTTCGCCGAAACCGGCTACGGCAAAGGCTGATGCTGGATAGCTTCAGAAGGCAGGTGGCAGCGGTGCGATTTTTTCCCGAAGAGCTCGACATGATACCAAGATTTGAATGGATACTATCTGCTCGATGCAACATGCCTGCCGATCATTGCCGAGAGGTCGGCCAGGGTAAAAGGTTTGGAAATACTTGCGGTGAAACCGTATTCCGCCGGGTTGGCCATGACGGGATCATCGGCATAGCCGCTGGCAACAAATACCGGAATGATCTTGTCTATTTTACGGACCTCTTCTATCACTTCCTTCCCCCCTTTGCCGCCAGGAATGGTGAGGTCTAAAATCATTCCGGCAAGCATACGATTGGATCTTGCTTCTACTGCAAAAACTTCAAGCGCTTCGGAACCGTTTTTCGTCGGCATGACCGAGTGCCCAAGGATTTTCAACATGTTTTCAATGGTTTCCCTAATGATATCGTCGTCATCCATGATTAGCATAGTGCCGGAACCCTTATAGCTATGGGTGGCATCCGCAACGGTTTCCGGAACAGCATCGGGCCTGGCAGGAAGGTAGACATGAAAGGTGCTGCCCTTTCCGGGTTCAGACTCCACGTCTATGCGCCCGCCGTGATGATTGACAATTGAATAACAGGTCGCAAGCCCGAGGCCGTGTCCCCGGGGTTTGGTGGTATAAAAGGGGTCGAAAATCCGGGGGAGGATCGCTCCTGGCATTCCTATACCCTGGTCCTTGATGGAAATATTTACGTAGTTACCCGGCGAAAGAGTCGTAAGACTCTGATCCTTAATCGTCACATTTTCAGCAGAAACCGTGACGGTACCGCCGTCAGGCATGGCCTGCTTGGCATTGATTATGATGTTGTCGATCACCTGGCCGATCTGGTTACGGTCAAAGCAACTCATCCACAAATCTTCCTGGATCTTGAAATTACAGGTAAGCGTGGAACCGCTCAGAGCGAACCGTACCGTATCTTGTATAAAAGGGGTCAGTCTTTCGATTTTCTTTACCGGTTTTCCGCCTTTGGCAAAGGTAAGCAATTGCTGGGTCAATCCGCGCGCGCGGTTGATGGATTCCAATGCTTTCATGCAATAGGTTGAAACTTCCTGTTCGTGCGATACCTCGTTTGCCAGACCGATATACCCGAAAATGCCGCCGAGCAGGTTGTTGAAATCATGTGCGATGCCTCCGGCAAGAACCCCGAGTGACTCGAGTTTCTGCATGTTTATCAGGTTTTCTTCCACCTTCTTCCGGTCGGTAATGTCTTGAACGATGGCCAGCAAAAGTTTTTCAACACCGTAACTGACCAGACCGGTCGAGATTTCCACCGGATAAACGGTGCCGTTTTTACGCTGGTGTTCCGCTGAAATGATGAACCGCTGTCCTGGTTGCCAACGGTTCCATTCCCTCATGATTTCGGCTTTTTGCCTGTTTGACGAATCGGGGTTGGCGGGAAAGTTATCAAACACGGTCCGCTGCAGGAGTTCATCCTTGGAATATCCGGATTGGACGCACGCCATTTGATTGACATCGACAACACGGCCGTCAAGAGCGTGCAGATAGATGCCCAGGAAAGACTGGTCGAACAATGCGCGGTATTTTTCTTCGTTCAGACGAATGGATTCTTCGGATCTTTTTCTTTCAGGATGGCCTTTTGTTCCGGGACTCATTGCCGTTGCTCCTTTTTTCCGGCTCAGCCGGCGTAGAAAGCACGCGTCGGTATCGACTTTGCCGGGAGAGCGGAGAATCAGAAAAAAGACGGTATTAACGTGAAACGAGGCTCAGCCTTTGGGTAATACTCCTGTCCCCGGTATTCAGCTTCACGATATAGGTGCCGGCGATAATCCTTGATCCAGCCTCAGAGCGGCCGTCCCAGGTGACCTGGTTGCCCCGCACCGTATCGAATCGTTTGACAAGGTTTCCCTTAAGGTCAAAAATGCTCAGGCGTTTAACGGATTCCGAATCGCGGAGCCGGAATTCGACCATGGCCTGGTGAAATCGACTGGAGGATAGTTGTAACAATACTACCTGCGGCAATGAGGAGAGTTGTTTTTCTATTTTTCCGGTTGAAACCGGCGGCACATTGATAAAATCAGTCACCTGTGAGGTCTGGTAGCCGAATTCCGTGAGGAAACGGTTGACAACCGTTGCATTGTGGCTCGCGCTCATGACCGGTTCGCGGATTCGTTTGACCGTGAGATAATCGACCGCAGGGCCGAATACTCCCATAACGATCCGTGCAGGAGCCACAGTAGGAGCAACCGTCGGTCCCTGGTTGCTTGCAAAAAGGGAATCGAGTACGCAAAGCTGCTGGCGCACGGGCGAGCCGCCGAGAATCGCAGCGCTCTTGTTGATGTTAAACAGGTAGTTGGTGGCGGTAGAGTTGTGGAGTCCGTTCGGATTGAAGGTACCGGCATGATTTTTCATGGTCATCGTGGCCGTGCCGAAATCGGCGCTATGCCCCTTGTTGAGCGCAAAATTCACCAGGATATCGATGGTGCCGTTGGCGATATTGGCCGTGCAATTTGAGTTGCTCATCGAGGGAACCGTCGCAGAAACCGTCCCTCCCAGCGAACCGTTTCCATTGCTGACCACTATTCCCGCAGGCAGCCGTGAAATGCTGTCGGTGGAGTTGTATTTTGGCTGTGTCGTACTACTGGAATAGGCATTATGGCACCCGTCATAAATAACGATGTTCGCCGCCGGGACCCCGAGAGCGATCAGCTGCTTGGCCACACCGTCGACAAGCGCCAGGCGAGGCATGTTCCGGTATTCGATGCAGTTTACTTTCATCGCAACCCTGACCTGGCTCCACTGTTTTGCCGCCGGTTTTTGAAAAATGGTGGCCCAGGCTTCCGCTGCTGTGGATTTCTGCGCCAGGGACATGGCCATGGCATCAAGGTTTAGCTGGGCAATGGAAGTATTGATTGCCGCGTTCTGGTAGTTGAATTCCCATCGGGTAGGGGTCGAGGAGATCATGCGCGGATCATGGCAGCAGACCACCCGCAGGTTGTCGATGGTCGGGTTAATCCTCATTCCATTGGTCCACCCGCCGGACGACGCTTCTGAAGAAGAACCGATACCTCCCAGAGCCAGGCTCATTGACCCCGCTGCACTGGTTTTAAGGAAATCCCTTCGATTAGTCGGCATAATAACCCCTGATGGTTAAACGGTTAAAAGTTGTATAATACATTTCTTTTTTTCTTCGGGCTGTTAGTGAAAATCCGCATGATGTCTTTAATATACGACAATCCCTGAATAATATCAAAAAAAGAATTTAACGAAGAGCGATGATTCAACCTCTTTCCGGTGGTTTCCGGTCGACGTTTGAGCGAGTGGCAACAACAAAGCGGCCCGGGACGAGGATGGTGCGAATTAAAAAAAGTACCAGATAGTTGGGAATATACGTAAATAGTGTCTGTCCGGAAAGTCCTCCTTACGACGTCATATCGGCCTGCCTTCGCCGTAGCGGCTTCGCGCAGGCAGGCGAAAGCCGTATCCAGATAGCGAAAACAGCCATAAACCCTTAAACCCGGCCTTTCATTTCGCGTTGACCTCACCTGGTTTTTACAAGAGCCTGCGTGGCACTGGTCGATGATAACGGACGTACTTATACCACGCATATTTCATTTTTGCGGCCATGGAGTGCAGAAACATTCGATTCCGCATATAGCCGTACGACGGGTCGAAATAGCAATTGATATGACAGTTTTCGCAAAACTGATACTGTCCCTGCATTTTCACGGCCTCAGCGCAAACAGGACCGGACAGAACTGCTTCAAGGCCGTTGGTGAGAGGAACCTGGTCGATCCGGTGGTGAAAACAGGGGAGGGCCAGGGTATTGTCGGGCAGGATCACGATGGTCGAGTCAACGGCCCGGCACAGGGGAGAGAGCGTCTGGTTACCGCCCTGCGAGCGCAGGGTCAGGTGTGCGCGGTTGAGGTATACCCCCGGACGGCGTGACAACGCTTCCGCCTTCAGGTGTACCGCCGGATCGAGAGGGTCTTTTCCTGTAATGTCGAAAACCGGATCCAGAATAACGATCAGCCGTTTTTGACGAGCCAGCCGGTAGATGCCTTCGAAAGCGTCGATGTTTTTTTCGGTATAGGTAAACAGAAGGTCCGGAACCATGTCGTTCTTCAGCGCGCAGTCAATGCTCGTCACGACCGATTGGTACGAAACGCGGCCCCTGATTGCGTCATGCAGCTCCGGCGTATCCGCGTCAATGCTGAAATGGAGCAGGTCGATGAGGCCGGCGAGTTCGGAAGCGCGGTCGGGAAAAAGCAGGCAGTTGGTGGTGACGGAAGTTATGTATCCCGTCCTCCGGGCGTGACGCAGCAATTCCGGCAGATCGTCGTGAAGCAGCGGTTCTCCGCCGGTGAAGTCGACGAACCGGCAGCCCGCATTCCGTGCCGCGACAAGGTTTACCGCGACCTGGTCAGCCATTGCGTCTGGACCTGCCGGTTTTTTCCAGATGTCGCAGAAGACGCAACGGGCATTGCACCGGGTGGTGATAAAGTAATGGAGCAGGACCGGTTTCATCTATAACCGGCGTCCTTTCCAGATAACCGGACGCCTGAAAACCATTGCCATTGCCAGAATAAGCGATTCAACCATAAAGAGCAGGTAAAACGGCCAGAAATGGAGCGGATGCTGACGAGAGCCGATCGCCCTGAAAGCCACGGCGACAAAGAGCCAGGTGAGGAGCAGGTTGCAGAACACCACCAGGGCCACCGGTCCGCTGAGAATGCCGGCGAGCGCGATGATAAAAAGCAGGTTCTGCGCACCGAGGAGGAGTCCGGTTGCGGCCAGCATCGGGTTCCTGCCGAATCCTCCCACTGCCCAGCGCAGAATCTGTTGGTAGTAGTCCCGCAGCCTTTTGCACGGGGAAGTGCTGGCGGTCGGATAAAACGGGTGCGCAGCAACAACAGGGAATCGTTTATTTCTGAAGAGCCGGAGGAGGTCGCAATCCTCGGTCATGCTGTGACCGATTGCAGCATAGCCGCCAACAGTATCAAACGCGTTTTTGGAGATGAGCAGGTTATTGCCCATGCAGGAGCCGGTCAGGCCGCAGCGGTTAAAAGCATAGGCAACGCCAAACAGCGTTTCGATCTGGAACGCCTGGAACCAGTGGAACAGGGGTGAGGAGGCAGAGGTCAGCGTGGCGGTATGACCGAATACCATGGCAATTCCGGGAGTCACCTGACTCATAAGGGATGAAAGCCAGTTCTGAGAAAGAACCATATCGGCATCGGTAAGCGCGATCCAGTCGCTGGAAGCGGACCGGATGCCGAGATCAAGGGCTTGTTGCTTGGGGGTAAGCCCGGTTGACGGGTTATACTCCGAGTCGAGGATACGGAGGGAAAGGTTATCCAGAACGGGTGGGATTGACGACTCGTAATTGTCTTTTGATCCGTCGTTTACAAGAATAACCTCAAGTGGTTTATTATACTTCTGACCGTTCAGCGATTCAAGCAGAACCGGCAGATTCCCGGCTTCATTTTTAAAGGGGATAACGACCGTGACTCCGGGGATCGGCTGGTCCACGAGCAAGCCGGATTTGCCGGGCCGTTCTGGTCGCAGGATGGCGCCAATGAGAAGGCATATGAATATACCGTAGCATAGGGAAAGGCAGAGGGGAAGTATAAGGAGAAAAGTCATAGGGAGCCGTTGTCATGGATGCGAATATTGTTTATAAAATACACCTTTCCCTATTTATTTTCCTATACTTCAATGAAAGGGTATTAGGAAAGGATCTGCAATGCTCATCGGCATAGGCACCGACATTACCGCTATTGGCAGAATAGAGGCCATGATTGCCAATCACGGCGAACGCTTTTTAAGAAAAATATTTACCGCTGATGAAATCGCCTATTGCCGGAAAATGGCGAATCCTGCGATCCATTTTGCCGGCAGGTGGGCGGCAAAAGAGGCGTTTTACAAGGCGCTTCCACCGTCAATTCAGTCAAAAAGCACCTGGAAGGGCATTCAGATCGTGGCCCGCAACGGCAGGAAGCCGGCCATTGAGGTGGTCGATTCAGACCTGAAACAGGCGGTTTCCTTCCAGGCCATTGGTAGTATCCACCTCTCCATCAGCCATGAACAGGCGGGATATTGCGTTGCGTTCGTGGTTGTCGAAGGCGTTTAAGGGCAACCTGCTCGCCACAGCAGGATAATTTCCGGTTCCATTGTTTTCTCAATCCGCAATCTACATTTCTAGAACCCGTCCATGATATCCAGTGAATCGTACGACGCAAACGGCAGCGTTCTGAGGATGAAGAGCTGCTGAGGGGAGGTTGCAAGGTCGATCTGGTACATCGCCTTGTGCGCGAGCATCGTTCCCTGTTCGTCGGCAAGCACGCTTACGATCGGGCGTTTGATCGCATGTTCGTTGGACTGAACCACCCTTCCGATGCGATGGTCGGACAATTCGACGAGGCTTCCAACCGGGAACAGCGATACGTATTCCACAAAAGCCCTTACCGCATCGATCGGTATCAATTTTTTCTGGGTCATCTGGACGATTTTGAGAATCGCCTCGTCAGGCAGGTACGGGGGACGGTGCGGCCTTTGCGAGGTGAGCGCCTCGTAAATATCCGCCACCTGCACCATTTTTGCAAACCGGTGGATAAGCGAGCTTCGGTGCTGTCGGGGATAGCCGGTCGCGTTCTCCCGTTCATGGACCTGGTAGGTGATATAGGGAATCCGGTCCGACATGTTTTTCAGTTTTTGCAGGAGATGGAGGCCCAGGATCGGGTGCTTGCGTATCTCGCACCACTCCTCGTCGGTCAGTCGTGCCTGCTTCATGCGTAATTCGCTGGGAATAAGCAGCATGCCGATGTCATGGACGATGGCTCCCGTGCCGATTTCCAGCACTTGACGTTCGCTGTAACCGTACGCAGCGGCAATATTGATGGCAAGGAGACAGACATTAAGCGAGTGGTGAAAAAGATAATCGTCGCCGGGCGTTTTAATCGAAGAGATGTTCAGGAGGATATTGCGGTCGGTGATAAAAATACGGATGAATTGCTTTACCAGGTCATCGATTGCCCGCGCGTCCGCATTGTTATTCCGTGCGAGAAGACGCAGTAGGTTTCTGGTCTCCTGCAATGCTGTTGTATAGAGCCTGCTGACCTCGTCCTTATACCCCTCCGTCCGTTCGGCAACGACCAGCTGCGACGTTTTGTTTTTAAGAGGCGTTCCGGCGGGCCGGTCGATTAGGGGATGTTGCTGTAATCTGGAGTCCAGTGCCAGTGCTATCTCGCTTCTGTCCAATCGCGCCAGGCCGCTGCTGCCCGGTTCAATATTGAAAATGTCAAGCGCCCGGTGCTTTTCGCCGGACGGATCGGAAATGGAGAGGAAAAGGCGTTCCGATTCGGTCATGAAGGGGATGGCAGGGGTTTCCATTGAGGGATTTCTGGTGTCGCTTTCCCCCGTTTCTGCAGCGACCGTCACCGGCGAGGTGAAAAGGTCGAAATTGTTTCGTTTTTCAAGCATCGCCAGGTGACGCGCTGTTATGAGAACGCCTCGGGGGATAAGCAGCTCTGCGTTATGGCTGTAATAATCCATCGTGGCGATGGTATCGGGTCTGAGTGAGGAGAGCGGAACGCTATTCATACGATCGTGTGCATTTCCGGGAAAAGCGTTGACGGTTTCTGCGGTCATGCCGCCTTTAGAAGTATGCCCGATTTTCATCCGTTTTTCAAGAAGCGCGGCCGGAAATCTTCAGTGACAGGGTCACGGCGGTTCCAAGAATGAGTGCTCCTCCGATAACGGTCCGGAACGTCGGTGTTTCATGCAGAATGAGAAACCCCAGAAGAACCCCGTATACCGGTTCGAGCGCCGCAATGACCGAAGCGGTGCGGGCTTTAACGGTCCGCAGTGAACTGATAAAAAGAGTATGGGCGACGGCAGTGCACACGACGCCGAGAACTGCGAGCAACGCAAGGTCAGCGACGGTCGGCGAAGGAGGATCGATACAAAGCAGTGGTGCCAGACAGAGGCAGGCCACGCTGTTTTGTATCAAAGCGATTGATTGCGACGAAGCAAAGGTCGTGCAATGGCGATTCAGAAGCGTGATGGCGGCAAAGGTCAGTCCTGAAATCGTTCCCCAGAAAACGCCCTGCGTAACGGCATTGCCAGGATCATAAACGGGGATAAGGAGCACGATCCCGGCAATGACCGCTGCCGCTGCAATGCAGTCGTGCAACCGGAGCTTTTCCCTGAACAGGAGTGGCTCGGCGAAACTAACAAACAGGGGAAAGGTGGAAAAGGAAATGAGGCCGATGGCGACCGACGAGAGCTGGATGGCGTGAAAAAAGGACCACCAGTGCAGGGCAAGCGCCGCTCCTGATGCGATAAGCGGCGCCCGTTGTCGCGATGCAAAAACCGTTGCAAGGCCGCTGAACCGGTTGGCGAACAGCGCCAGCGCCAGAAGAAAAAGCGCTGCGAACAATGTTCTTCCCGCAACAATGGCGATCGCGGGAAGGACGATGAATTTTCCGAAAAGCCCGGCGCATCCGAAGAGAAGAACGGCGAAATGAAGCCGCAGCATCATCCGCCCGTATACTCGTTGCCGACCTTGCGCGCGCGTTCAGGTTTGTCGAGATTAATACCCAGCGCCAGGCCGATTTCGAGGAGCAGGTTCCAGCCGGCGCAGAGATAAATGTAGGGATTCAAGTCGCCTGCGCCGTCGACCAGAATCGTGGGGAAGGGTGTTTTACGGTCGGCGATCGCAACGACCGTGAGTCCGACGCCTCTTTCCAGCACTTCCTTGAATTTGGATACCTCCTCGTCGATAGGGTCGACCACGAACACGATGTCGTTCTTATCCATTACCTCTTCGATTCCATGCACCGCATAGGTCCCTTCCAGAAAGTCCGATTTTCTGCGTGTGATCTCGTTGGTCTTGAGCGTCAGCTCCTCGGCAACGCCGTCGTTATACCCGGCGAAAAAGAGGGTAGGAGCCTTGGTCGCGGCAGCGACAATCGCTGGATCTATGGGCATGGTAAGGGACTTCTCGCACCTCGCGGCAAGCTCATGCAAGGGGAAGGGAAAAGGCAGGTTCCCGATGTGGCGCAGGATCGATTCGTAGAACAGCGCCTGTTCGATGACGCTTTTTGTGGCAGCAACCGCCTGTTCCCAGCCGCAGGTGAGCACGAAGGTCTCGTTGCACGACTCTTCGAGTATCGTTCCTTTATTCGCCGACAGACCGAAACAATTCGCGTTACCCGCCAAGGCGAATTTTTTGGCGAGCAGGATGACCTCTTTGGTACGGCCGGAATTTGAAGCGCAGAAAGCGGCCCAGCGTGAGAGGTCGTAGTGCGCCGACTGGCGGGAGCCGTCGGTGGCGACCTGGAGATCGAGCCCCCATGTCAGGGCCTTGCGCATGGCGTTTTTTGCCGGGAAGATGCGCGAAGAACCCTCACCGGCCAGGAAAAGCCTGCCGGTTTCCCTTATTTTTAGAGCGACCGCGGCTGTGCGCTGCGGATTGAAATTCTTTATTACCTTCACCGTATCGAACATTTCTCGGGCCAGCGCGAAACGCGAATATTTTTCTTCGTCAAGAAGCATGAAGGTTCCTCTCGGTGGTGGTTGAACAAGCGGTCATGAACGTTTGGCGATCGCCTCGATCGTTTCGGCGAAGGCAATCGTATCCTCCCGCACCTGTTTTATGAACGCGTTTTCCCCGGCGGTTCCAATGGTTGCCTTCATCTCGCTTTCATTGCGAAACGTCGCCCTTCGAAACGGGTTGTCGTCGTCTTTTTTTCGCGAGAGATATACCTGGTCGCCGATATATTCCTGTATGGTTACCGCTTTGCCGAGCGCGTCGCGCCATTGGGTGAGGTCGGGCGAGGTAAAGCCGCAGAGCATGCACAGCGTTGCAAAGGCGTGTTGTTCCTTTTTCCGGGGGTAGGCATCCCAGAGCCGGTCGTACCGGGCATGGATACCGGCCCAGGTATCCAGCTTTCCGGAGCCGATATCGGCTCGCAAGACGTCAACGTCGCCGTCGGGAACGATCTGCCCACCCAGGTTGGTCCAGCCGGTGATCCGTTCACCGGGCAGGTCATTTGTCATGGTGGTAAAGGAACGGGATGAGTTTTCAAGAAAATAGGGGACGAGGTTTCTGATCGCGTAGTACCAGAGCATGTCGCGGTAGGCGCGGTATCCCTCCGACGGTTTCAGGATGACGACCCGGCGTCCTGATTTTTCCATGTTTTCGCCCAGGACCGGGATTTTTGAGACGGCCTCAGGGTTGTTCAACAGTGCCTCTTTGCCGATCGAACAAAGCGCGACTTCGTCCATGCTGTCGGGAGCTCCGCCGTCGTTGAGGGTGAGCGCTTTCCCGGTCCACCGTTCGAGCAGGTGGAGCGCGGCGATGATTTCTTCAACGGTATCCGGGGCGAGCGCATCGAATTCGATGTGCTGATTCTTGAATGCCCTGGTATCGCGATTACGGTATTTCACCGCGTTTCTCGCGAGCGCGAACATGTTGAAGAGCCACCAGTAGGCGGGCATGACCTCCAGACGGTCGCGCGCGATATTGTTGTTGACGAGCGAAAACGGAAGTGTAATGTTCATTTCGGCGGGATAATCGGATTTTGACAAGAGGGTAAAAGAGGCGAAACGGCACGAATGCTTGACACTCGTGCATAAACCGGGCCAGAAACCCCGGCCGGCCTGGATCTCGTTGTCGTTCGAACGGGAATTATGGTTGGAACCGAGAGTGGCGCCGGCTGCGATGTTGCTCTGCCCCATGACCACCGACGCGATCAGGAACGAGTTGTTGTGGTGCTGCTCGTGCCCCGGGAAAATGAGGTTGTGGAGCACTTCGCAACAGGAGATCGTGGAGTTTTCGCCGAGAAACGAATTGATCAGCCGGGCCCCGTACTTCAAATTGGCGTTGTTCGCCAGCACGAACCTTACCGCTTTGCACCCGTAAAAGATGTGGCAGCCACGGCCGACGATACCGTTGACAAGCTCTACCCCTTCGCCGATCTGGGTCGGTTCGCCCGGCGACGAGTTGATGGTGACGTTTTTTATCTTGTTGGCGCCCTTGATGTAACAGTGGTCGCCAATGGCCGCATCCTTGAGGATGCGCGAATTTTTGATGACGCATTGGCTTCCGACGGTGCCGTAATAACCGCGCCGTGCGTCGAAGGAAGACTGGGTGATCTCCAGGAGCCTTTTCTGCAAAATGACATCGTCGCGGTATTTGGCCCACAGGTAGGCGTCTGCCGGGAGCATGCCGTCGAAAGGAAGCACCTTGCGAGCCCCGGTCTCGTTCATTATTTCGATCCATACACGCACCTCCTCCGGCTCGCCTTCCTTGATGATCCCGTTGCCGAATTTTGCGTGCGATGTGGTATGCATTTCGTCGATATTGTTGAGGATGCAGCGCGGACCGATGATGTAATGCGAAAGATAGCTGACGTTGTGGATGGCCGAATCGTCCCCGATGTCGCAGGAGATGATCCGGCTTTTTGTTATACCGGCAGGGAGTTTCAAATCGTGGTGCTTCAGCAAAACGTCCCGCAGAGCGCCGATCCTGACCAGGCCGTAAAAATCGGTATCGCGCACCATTGACGGCTGGAATTCTGGAGTCACGAGGATATCGTCCCAGCTTTCGGCCGTATTGTTGTTGCGGACGAGGAGTTCGATTTCGTCGGCGCTGAGGTGACGGAACTCCTGCAGGGAATGGCCGAGCTGCCGGTTTCTCAGGTAATATTCGTTTTCCCCTTTCGGAAGGAATTCTTCCGCTATGAAATTCCTGCCGATCCGCACCCGGGCGAGAATTTCAACATTGTCCACTGGTTCCTCCTTGGCTGCCAAGGCCTTTTCGTGGTGGGTCATTGGTAATAAATACGTTACGGAAAAGCTCCCTATGCAGGTTTTTTTATGGCGTTAAAAGACTTCGACGCGGTTTCGTCCATGTTCCTTGGCGCGATAAAGCGCCTTGTCCGCTTTTTTTACCAGGTCGTCAGATGTCCGGGCATGGGTGCCGTACAACGCAATCCCGAAGCTCATGGCAATGGACACATCGCTGCCGGTGGGCGCTTTAAAAGGCAGGCGACCGATCGCTGTGCGGATCCGCTCTGCGGTCTCGATCGCCTGTGCCTCATCGGTTTTCACGAGAATAAGGGCAAATTCCTCTCCGCCGTACCGGGCCGCGGTGTCGATACCCTGTCGAATTCCGGTCTCGAGAATCCGTGCGACCTCCTTGAGCACCGTATCCCCGAACTGGTGTCCCCAGGTATCATTGACTTTCTTAAACAAATCGATATCGCACAACACAAGCGCCAGGGAGTCTCCGTAGCGCCCCGAACGGAGTAATTCCTCGTTCAGCATCTTTTGGAACTGCCGGTGGTTGAAAAGGCCGGTCAGACCGTCGTGAGTCGCCATCGTATTCGCGTCTTCCAGGATGATCAGCTTTTCGATTGCCAGGCTGGCCGAGGTGACGATGCGGAGCAGAAGCTCCCGTATCGCTTCCGAAAACCGGTCATGTTGCAGCGATTCGATCAGCACCATTCCTTTGCAATTGCCGACGCCGATCGGTATCGCAAGAAAAGAGACGAAATCATTCACTCTCTGCTCGTTTTCGCCGTAGCGTACCTCATAGCGGTCGCGGGAAAAGGTGCGGGAAATGCAGATGTTCTTGCCGTACAGCACCGAAGCGAGCGTTTTCCCCTTAAGTGCGAACCGTCGGTTTTCCATCCCTTCGACATGAATACCGAAGGTCCGTTTGATGGCTGCGGTATCGCCGCTTTCCGACAGCATGCTGATGGTCAGACGATCGCAGGTAATCGCGAAAGGGACCACGTCGACCAGTACATCGAGGACCTGGTCGATAGACTGCTGCGCGAAAAATTTTTTTTCGATGCCCGAAACGCTGATCAGGCGCTGGTACTCCAACGCATGTTCGTTATGCAGATAGGCGTAATACACTGCGCTGCCGAGGAGACCGGTGACCGATGAAACAAAGGAAAGTTGCTCGCCGGTAAAAGCATTTTTCTGAAGGCTGTCGACAACGACGAAACCACGCTGCCAATTGCCGGCGATGATCGGGAATCCGGCCAGGGAACGCACACCGACGTCACGGGCGTAATAGTACAGGGTCGTGCTGTCGTTCGCAATGTCGTGAAGGTGGAGCGTGGTAATGTCGTTTTTCAGCATGCCCCCCAGCACACCGCACCCCGGTTTTATGCGCGCATCGGGTACGATATGCGCGCTGCGTGAACGAAAACGCCTGAGGGTAAAGTGCTCCGCTGCGGTGGGGAAAAAAACACCGGTTGTATGCGGGTCCAGGTGGGCCTCTACGATCGCAATAAAGGTGTCGAGGATGCCTTCGACGATCCGTTCGGTATGCAGGCGTTTCTGCATGGTAAATTCGGCGCTCAGGGTTTTCCGGTACTCATCGGCAAGGGTTGCGCCGATCTCCTTTGCAGCAAGCGCCTGAAGGTACGGCTGGGTCATGGGGTCTGCTGCCGCTGTATAG
>JAFGOU010000451.1 GCA_016926315.1 Chitinispirillaceae bacterium | reverse complement strand
GTGTCCGGCAGCCGAGAAGTCAGAAGCCTTGCTCCCGCTGTCTTTCGGCAAACCGCTCGCATTAAGCGCCATGAAATTGTTCTCGGTACCGGTGACGCCGGTGTGGTCGCTGGTGCTGTCCAGCGCATGCGATCGCGCGTGACTCGATGAACTTAAATTGATCCACGTCGTCCCGTTGAAGGTATAGATCGAATCGCCATTTTTATCGTATACGGCGAATCCTTCCGATGGCGCCGTTTCAATCCATGCTGCCCCGGACCATTGATAAACGCGATTGATCGTCCAGCCGTTAGCGGTTGCCGACGCAATATGCCTGTCACCGGTTGCAGGCGAAACAGGCAGGCCACCGGTCGGATTGTAAAACCCGAGAACCGGTTCGATCCAGAACCTGTTCCCGGCACCGAACTCGTCTACAATCGCATTTCCGAGGCATTCGGCAAACGCCTTGCCCGGCGTATATACTGCTCCAACCGGGACCAGCCACGCCTCCGGAGCCTGGTAGGTCCGACCAACCGTTTGGACCGATTGCATCTCTACTATAATGCCTTCACGCAATGTAGCTGCACTCATACGGCCTTGACCTTGGTCGATAAATGGACAGGAGCCAGCATCGGTGCAACTACCGGCGAAGACGGTGCGCCGAGATTGCCGACATGCGTATGAGTGTTGAACAACGTAAGGAACGTCTCACCCTTGATCACCCGTTCAAGGCTTTCCGTCAGGGTTTCCCGGCCTATCCTGACGTCGTCGGATTCTACGATCACAGGCTTATCGGTATTGATATGAACCGTGCCGTCTTTTTTTATAAGGATGTAATGCGTGGCATCGGAATAATGAGCCGCAGCGGCATCGAGCGCATCGAGGTCCGGCCGCTTGTCCGGAGCTTCCTCTGCAATGCAATAAATGAGATTGCCATTCTTGACGATGATCTGTATCGCGCCTGCAGGCGGGTTGCTGGTGAACCCGTAGTGCTGCACTATTTCCCTTTTATGGATGGTTTCGCCCGCCCTGCCGGACGCGCTGAACCGGCGCAGTTTTCCCGCGATCCATTCAAGCGATATGAGTATTCCTCTTATCATGATTATGATACCGAAACGGTGCCCGGCCAGATCCGTTCGTACACGGTGGGCCCCGTAGTGACGCCGACGTCCGCCGCCGGCTCGCTGACCGACGCGCTGGTCGCGCCGTTGACAATAGCAATACTTTTCAACTGGTCGATATACAGCGGCTTCCCGACATTAAGGCTCGTCATGAATGCGGTGATGTCCGTGGCCGTTTTGACCGTATCACACGGCCCGGTCACCGTCATGGTAATGTCCTGGTTCTTTTTCGTCGCGCCGATGACGAGGAAGTCCCATATCCCCATCGGCCGTTTAATAGCCAGATATGCCGTTATGGCTGCCAGCAATTCAGCCGTGGGTTCTTGCTCTCCGCCCTGGGCCTGTGTGCGCGAAGAGGTCACAACGACGTTTATGGTGCCGTTACCACGTGAGTTTTCATATACGAAAACGTCACGCGCACTCTCAGTATAGCCGGTGTGGGCGTACGACACCTCTTTCGGCCAGGTCTCCCAGTCCGTCCGGTTTCCGCCTGCAGGAGGATTGCGCATACGGTTCAGCACGCGAGCCCGGAACGCTGAAAAATCCTCGGAAATAAGCTTCGTCAGCCCGTATTCCGCGCCGTGGACCAGCAGTTGTTCGTTGTCGCACTGGCTGACGAAGAGCTGTTTCGCGATCCAGTCAAGCCGCTTGTAAAGCCCCCATATCGCGCTGCTGTTTACTGCGGACAGCAGGTAGATTCCTCCGCCGGCCGACCGGTCGCAGCCCGCGAACTGGCTGTCGAAATCGGTCAGATGATTTTCGAGCAGCGTGTTGAAGTCCATTGCAAACGGTGTTTCAGCCATATTATATAACCCTTAAAAAGGTGGTAAACGGTACGTTTCTGCCGTCGGCCTGGCGGCCGGTGACCTCCACATTCATCCGTCCGGGCTCATTCGTGTCCTCTTCTACCATCACGTCGACGGCACGACAACGGCCGGAATCTACCAGCCATCGCGTGGCGCTCCGGATATGCGCGGCTATTTCCTCTGCAGCGTCTGCCGCAATCTTGCGGACGTCTCGGGACCGCGAGCCGAACGACGGGGCAGCCCAGAACGACGCCTGGGCCACCGCGACGCTCATGACCAGGTTATTCCGGCAATCGTCGATGACCCGGAAATTCTTTGCTTCCTCGTCGTAAACGAAGTCCAGTTCCCCGGTATCGGGATTGAACGCCAGTTCGAAATCACGCGGCATTGAATACCACCCCGGGTATGCCGAGCCGCAACTGTGTCGCCGGCCCGGTTTCTTTATTGCAGGTAAACTTCCTGCCGTAAATCAGGAAATCTCCATGCACATCGAGATCGTCATCGTCGATATGCGCCATCTCGTTGGCCCGGTAATTCAACCCCTTTTGCGAATGCCCGGGAACCATATACTCATACCGGAAAAGGCTTGCCCGCACCTGGTTGATCAGCCGTTTTGCCTCGAGCGACGGACTCGTTTTGTCGACGTTTATCTGAACGGTACGCAGCCGGTAAAACGGGAATTCATCCGGCACGCTGAGTTCCGCTGACGCAGACACGTTGTTCGCGTCGTAATCGCCGTCGGACTGCGACTGGCAGTAGACTTTGACCTTTGAAAAGCCGTCCTCGATGTCATTAATCGTCTGGCCGGTTATCACGTTGTTGCCGTTACCCGACGACCTGCGGACGATATCGAAAACCGGCCGCCCGTGCGACAGCGGCTTGCCGAAATTGAACTTGCCGTCTTCGTCGCACCAGAAGAGCAGACCGCGGCTCGATGCGGCTGTCCGGAGAATGTCGAACACTGTCTGCCCGGGCGACGCGTTGACATGTTCGAACGATATCGACAGCCTCGCAGTTCCTTTCTGAAACACAATGTCGTTCATGCCACGCACGTACTTTTTCGGAAGATCGTCGATAAGAAACCCGACCAGGACGTTCAGCTCGAGCGCTTTGGGCGCCACGATATCGCCCAACGCAGCGCTGCAATGGCCGCAGAGCATGCCCATCATGTCGGTACCCGCAAGGGTTTTGAGAACGCCTTCACGCTTCCCGCTTTTCGCGGTCAACCTGTTGACCACTCCGGTAAGCGCCGGCTTGTCGTTTACGTAAAACCTGACAATGTCACCGGCTGCCAGCGAGCCTTTCCTCAGCACATTGAACTCGAACGCGTCTGCGGCGATATAAAGATCTGAATCCACGTCGTACGATATCAAATCGTCGATACGCGTGTCGTTTACGGTGAGATGTGCGGTATCACGCGGCATAGAGCCTGACCTCACCGGTAACCTGGTTGGCGTTTTTTATCTGTGGATTCAGCGATAATACCCGGTCGGCCATGCCGACGGGCAGCCCGTGCCTGAAGCAGACCAGGTGCATGGGCGCCGGGGTTTCCAGCGAGACGGTGACGATCCGGTGGCGTTGCAGCCTGGTCGTCTGCACATGCTGGAACAGCGCGTCGGCCATGCGCTTATAGGTCCACGCCGCGCCACGGTTCAAATCAACACACCGCTGGAGCAACGCGCGGGCGACATACAGCGTTTCATCGAGTTCGTTTATGGTCATGATCTCCGGCGCGTCCACCGCCGATATCCGCCTGCCAAGCACGTCGAACGGAATTTCCTGTTCCACCGTTTTCAGTGTCAGTGCTTTGTCATTATCCTCTGCGTATTGGTACGAGGTTTCGAGTGAGTATCGTACCGCCTGGGAATACTGCATCTGGTCCGCAGCGAGGAACGACTTGTTGGAAAACAGAGTCAGAAACCCGGCGTATGCAGATTCGAGCGACGCCAGCCATGAACGAGGTGAATCAGCAGTAGCGGCGCCGGAATGACAGAACCGCTCGCAAACGCGCGCCATCGCTCCGACCAGGCGACCCGGGAGCCCTGTGCCGTAATCGACGGTATTGATATACGACGACGATGTTATTTCGACATCGGCAAGCGTCGCTTCGCAGAGCGCGATTGCAGCGTCTATTTCAGCGATGTACGCCCGGGCGGCAACGGACGCCGACAGAAACTGTTCGAGCAGCGTTTGATCAGGATCGATCTCCTGCGTCACGATCTCCGACGCTTCGCTGCCGATTTCGTCTTCCATGTCGGCGGCGAGCTTTTCCATCTGGCCGGCCTGCAGCGCCGCGTAGTTGTCTTCAACGACCGATGCGACCGTGGTCGGCAGGAACACGTACGATTCCGGTTTGACGTCAGCCTCGACGACGAACGTAAAATCGACGTTCACGACCTGGTCGGTATCATCATAGGTCGCAACGATGGAGTTGACCGAGCCGAAGAGTATGCCCCACTCCGGATGGTCGAGCTCGTGGCTGTCTTCCTGCGTGGCCGTCATTTTTTCGACAAACGGGTTATGGTCGGCGTACCGTTCCTCCATGAACACGCAGCGGAACTTTATGCTCCGGTCGTCGAGCCCCATGTTTTCAAGCGTCGCGCCGCGACGGTACGGGATCTTGTGCTGCGCGATGGCCATGGTAAACGCGTCGCTTACATCGATGGTGTCGAGCGGCATGCCGTCGATTCGCCAGGGCTTTGAGGTTGACATCAGTTACCACCCGGAAACTGATAGAGCGGCGTTCCGTCTGGCGTCGTGCCCAGGTAAAACGATCCGCGATTACGCATGGATACCGCCGACTTTGTGTCTTTTGCGTTGCTTTTGACAATATGCTTGCCCGACTCCGTATCGACGGTGATTTCAATATTTACCGGCGGTGTAAGGCCCTTGGCCTGGAATATGGCATCGCGGATCTCGTTTGAGGCATAGCCGGTCTGAGAGATGCGTTTCTGAAGTTCCATTTCGGCAATGCGTGTGTCGGTGTTTTTCTGGTTTATCTTGTAGGCGCCGAACAGACCGAGGCCGACCATCGAAGCCGCCAGTACCGGTGCGCCGAAACCGGCAGCAGCGGCCACCGCCGTTTTTTTACCTATGCCGCCGGCAATACCCGGGATGCCCGATCCTACGCCGACGCCGCCCAACCCGCCCAGCGGCCAGTTCGTTACGAAAACGGGTGCGACACCGGCGGCAGCTTCAATCGCTTTTCCCGCGGCGACGCCGCCAGCGGTACCGGTTCCGGCCTGCAGGAGCCGCCCGGCCCAGCCTTTAAGCATTTTTCCGCCAAGGTATGCGGTCAACAGCGACGCGGCTCCGACCCCGGCGATCTGCCCGCCGCTCATGCCGTATTCGTCCTGCATGAATTTGACGGTTTTTGTAATACCCCGGTTTATAGGCTTGACAAAGGATTCGGCGGCGTTTCGCAGCGCTGCGTTGAGTCGGCCGACCTGGTCAATTGAATTGTCGATTGCGTTCGTAAGGTCGCGGTCGAGCGTCCCGCCGGCCTGCTTGATCTTTTCTTCAAATAACCTTCCACTTTCAAGAGCGGTACCGCCGAGCAGAATGCGCAGGCCGCGCACCGTCCGTTCATCCGCCCCCTTGAATACCGACTCGATAAACTTCAATTTACCAAGGTCGGTATTGACGCTCTGGTATTTTGCGCGAATATCGTTGAGCACTTCAAAGGCATCCCTGCGCGAACTGTCCGGGTTGAAAAATTTGAATCCGGCGCGTTCGAGGCGCTTCACTTGCGACATATTATTGAATATCCGCAGCGTGGCGTCGGCCAGCGTGGCAAGCCGTTCCGGAGAACGTTCTACCTGGCTGAGCGCCTCGATGAACGACAACGACTGTTCGAACGACATGCCGGCACTCTGCGCGCTCATGGCGGAACGCGCGAAAATTGAACTGAGGTTTTCCAGTTCCGCGTTGCCGAGCCTTCCGGCCACCGCCATTTTATCCAGGATATTCTTTGCCGTTTCAGCCTTTGACAGGTCGAGGTCCTTGAATACCTCACCAGCGGTGGTCATGGCGTTAGCCAGGGTTTCAGCATTCGAACCGGTGACGGCAGTCGCCGTGTTGATTGCCTGAATCATGCTCCTCGACTGTTCCCAGTTCGCGCCCGATGCAATAAGCCGCTCGAAGCCTTCGCCGAGCAGTTCTATTTTACTTCCCGTCTGCTCCGACATTGTAAACAGCTCATCCCGCAACTGTTTCACCTTATCTTTTCCGACACCGGCCATCTGCCCGATCCTGGTCAGGCTCTTGTCGAGCATGGCGCTGCCCTGCAGGAGCTGGAAGGCCCCGAACCCGGCGCCGATCCCGGCGAGCTTGCCCATGGTGCTGCCCATGAAACCCTGTATCGACTTGAACTCCTGGCGCGCGTTGTTCGCGAACGTCCTGACCGAACTCTGCGTCTGGCGCAATGCGGCCTGAGCTCCGGCGGATGAGCCGAGGATTTCAAGCGCAATTTTCATTTTGTCGGAACTCATTTATTTCTCAGCACCTGACGTTTGCGTACCGTTACATTGCCGGAATCGCTCCGACTGTTTATGAGGACGGCGACGCGCGATTCCGCCTCTTCTTCGGTCATCTGCCGTATTTCGTCGAGCCGGTAGCCGTTTTTCACGAGCAGAACCTCCCGCAACCGCTGGTATTTCAGTCCCTCTTCTGCCA
This sequence comes from Chitinispirillaceae bacterium, assembly GCA_016926315.1. Next base: position 1,235 of record JAFGOU010000451.1, on the reverse strand, counting down.
GAGCGCTTTTTTTTTGAGCCCTTTGGACGCCTCATCGAGCAGGTCGAGATCGGTTTCTGTGAGCTGCCCGAGCAGGTCAACGCTGATTTTTTCAAGAGGGATTGAACCGAAAGTTACAACCTGTTTTCTGAGCATTGAAAGCGCTTTTAAGAGGATGCCCGATCCGGAAGTTTCCTTTTCAACATCCACTGAATCTTGCACGATCGGAATGCGGATAGTGATTTCGCGGTGCTGTTTGCCGTCGTATTCGACGCCGGTGGTAAGAAACAGCGTTTCGGTGATATGCGCCATGATTCTCCCCTTTGCTGTGTAGTAATGGGCGGAGGCACATCGCCTCCGCCCTGCCGCTTATTGGTAGTCGCCCTTTGCCTACTGCCTGGCCGCCCGCATTAAGCGCTTGCCCGGTGGCATCCGTGGGCTAAATATTCAGCCTGAAATCTTTTTCTTCGCCCCGAGCGTGATCTGCTGCACCATCTCGTTTTCACCGTCACGTTTGAGCGCCCCGACCTTGAGACTGCGGACTCCGCTGTAAATCGTCTTGCGGCCGCCGTCGTCGATGATCGTGAGCGTCCCGTTTCTGAGGCTCTCCCAGTTGTACGGCGTGCCGGCCGACGGCACCAGGTAGTCGACGACGATGCCGTAGATCGGCGTAATTTCGCCGAACCCGGTCTTTTTCATCGCCTTCACGGCCTTTGCCAGCTCTACCTCCGACTCCTCCACCGACTTGAAATCGGTGATGGTCGTATTGTCAACCGTCAGTTCGCACAGGATGATGTAATCGCCTGACATGTTTGCTCCTTTGCAGTATCGTAAAAGGGCCGCGCCCTCGTTTTATTCCGGGAGAAGCGAGTCATGACCTCCTTCTCCCCTTATCAACCGTTGCCTTTTTCTTCGTTCGGCCTTGGTTTCTAGTTCAGGTGCAGAATGATCTTCTCGTTGAGCACATGCAGGCCCGGCACTACCGGCGCCGGGATCTCCATACGGTACTCGCCCGCTTCCGCGCCCTCTTCGAGCACCACCTCGCCGATATGATCATCGACGTTGCGCAGGATCTCAGCGGCCTCCAGGTCATACAGTTTGGCTTTGGTGACGCTCGTAAGCGCGTCGAGCGTGCGGTCGGTCGCCTTCATTTTCTTGAACATGGCATGGGCCGCGCCCATCACGTCGCGCATATAGTCGAGGCTGTCGATGGTCGTGATGTCGAGCAGGCTTGCGTCCGCCTGGTAGGTCGTCAC